>NZ_BLRZ01000008.1 GCF_013281975.1 Candidatus Hakubella thermalkaliphila
GGTAGGATCAAGAAACGGTTGTTGTAGGCAATGAGGTGGAGGTTCTTCTTTCGTAGCTGGGGGGACCATCCAATGAAGCGGTCTCGACATCCAATATGCCAGACACTTGAGCTATATCCTAGACAGGCTATAGGCCGGTCATGGGAGAAGGCGATGTATTTAAGCTTCTCGCCAACTGGTTGGGTGTATCCTAAATAATGGTATTGGTGAATCAGACTGTTGTAGAGTCTCTCATATTGGGTCTTGCGAACAGACCGTAATTCTATAGGCTGAACCTCTTCTATGTTACCTATGATAGGGCTTTGATCAACCTTGATGAGCTCAGGGGGTTGGCGGTTTAAGAGGGGGTTATTGATGATTCTTTTACAGGGAGGCAAGGCAATCAGGCCATCTCTCTGCAGTCTTAGGAGGAGCCCCCTACAGATCATATCCTTAAGGACACCATTGGGCTGTCTCCAATCCCATTGCCGACATAACTCTCTGGAGATAAACCAGCGGCTTTTATCGGGATTGTTAGCAATCAGGGTCTTGATAAAGATAATGTCTTTATGGGTTACCTTGCGACCATGATATACAACATCGAACTCCATGTGTTATGGTATATCACAATCTGGTTCTGAATTCCTAGATCAAAGGAATTTTGAACCGCTAGTTGGTCCGGCTTCACGATAAACATAGTATCCACTTTGTTCTGAGAGATGTCTATGGATACTCCTATCAGTAGATAGCGGAAATCCTGCGTCTCCCTTTAGGTACGGTTAAGAGCAATATTCTTCGACCTGGCTAAGGTGAGAGAGGACAAACTTGAGCCGCTTGTAATCCCCCCGGCAGTCAGGACACGAGCTTAAATGCTCCTTAATCTGTTCCTTTCTTACACTGGAGACATCATCTTCCAAATATTTAGGCAGATACTGGTCAACTAAAGAACAGTATGTTGTCCTCATCTCGATTTCTCTCTTCCCCTCGGCCTTTGAAAACCATATCCCGAAGAAGCCTTCTGGCTCGAAAAATATTGCTCTTAACCGTACCTAAAGGGAGACGCAGGATTTCCGCTATCTCCTGATAGGAGTATCCATAGACATCTCTCAGAACAAAGGGGATTCTATGTCTATCGTGAAGCCGGACCACCTCTCGGATCAAAATTTCTTTGATCTCGGAATTCAGACATTCTTCCTCCGGCAAGTCCCCTTTCTTACCTACTATTTGGGCCTCCAGGGCCTGGTAGCTCTCGCCTTCCAGATCTACGTTTCTATTTCTGTACCTTTTCCTGGATCTAAGCTCATCTATGCAGGTGTTGATGGTCAATCTGTAAAGCCAGGTACTAAAACTGGAGCGGCCAGCAAACTTGCCCAGAGAGAAGTAGAGTTTTATGAACACTTCCTGGCTGGCGTCATGAGCGTCAGCCGGGTTGCCCATCATGAAGAAAGCCGAAGTGTAGACCTCATGCTGATACCGTCGTACCAGGGTCTCGTAGGCTCCTTCGTCCCCCTCCCTGGCCAGGGTCAGAAGGGCCTCATCGTTCAATCGGCTGTACCTTATAGGGCTTTTCACGTCTCTTGCCGGACCTTTCACCTGAGAGCAACTCCTTTGACGCCGTGGATAGAAATAAGGTTGCAAGCTGAATACTAACCTTTTCGATCTCAGAACCTGCGCATAACCTGCTCATAGCCACAAAGTTAAGCCCGCTCCCAGAGATATCCCTACTCCGGGTAACGCTCCTGGAAAAACTGCGGTCAAAGAAGACTTTACCCTTGCAGTTCAGCCGGTCTCTCTATCAAAGTCACTTCAAATTGAAGCTCTTTATGATCTCGGGCCACAATAACTGTGACAGTTCCTCCAACACCCTTCTTTGCCAGGGCCTTAATCAGATCTCCATACCTCTTGATGTCTGTATCATCTACTTTAGTAATTATGTCTTCCTCTCTTATCCCGGCGCTATCGGCTGGGCCTCCTGGCTCGACATATTCGACCCGAAAGCCCTCCTCCAGGTCAAACTTTTCGGCAACCTCTTTGCTTATAGCTTCTCCCGCGATTCCCATGTAGGGATGGCTGGCTTTACCTTTCTCTATTAGTTGATCAGCAATACCCATAACCACATCGCTGGAGATGGCAAAGCCAAGACCTGCGTCCACTCCAGTAGGGGAAAGAATAGCGGTATTGATTCCTATCACCTGCCCTTTGCTATTGGAAAGAGCGCCACCACTGTTTCCAGGGTTGATGGCCGCATCGGTCTGGATCAGATCATAGTAGACCCTTCCCTCAATGTATTCCTGCCGCTGGACAGCACTGATCACACCCTGAGTTACAGTAGCCTCCAGCCCGAAGGGACTTCCGATGGCTACCGCAAGATCCCCAATCTGAAGACTTTCTGTAGAAGTAAACTCTGCTGCCGGGAGACCTACCTTATCTATTTTCAACATGGCCAGGTCGGTCAGCCTGTCCGCACCCACTACCTCGGCTTCCAACTCTTCCCCAGAGACCAGGACCACAGTTATTATGGGATTGACACCCTGAATCTGCTTTCCTACCACATGTTCGTTGGTCAATATGTAGCCATCGCTTCTATAAATGACGCCCGATCCCCCGCCAATATACTGGCGAGGAGCTCTCTGCGTCTCTGGCAGGAACAGTTTGACCTGGACGACGGAAGGGCCAACCTTTCTAGCTACAAAGACTACCGGATTTTCTACCCCTTCTTCTGGAGCAGGGGGCTTTTCTTTCCAGGTAGGCGGAGCTGCCCCCGGAGTACCTGGTTTCTCCTCCGGAGCAGATGGAGCCTCTCCGGTCGCAGTCGCCGAGGGCTCATCCTGGAACAACTCTACAGGCGATACCCCTTTCAGGCTGGCAACAGCGCCGATGGCAATAAAAGCCCCCAACCCCAGACAGAGCACAACCAGACCGAGGATAAGACACCCTCTGAGAAGGAAGGACGACCTTCCATCTCCCCCATAGAAATCATCAAATTCGGACAACTGAGGTCACCTCTCTAAGATATCTTTGGCACCCCACTGGTGGATAGCATGGTCCAAACCAGTAGATTGCATGGCCCAACTTCCCATGGCTCCAATGATTACTTCTCAATTTTACTACTTATCTGGGGAAAAGGGAATTTTCAATCTCTCCGTAATTGCTCTCCGTAATTGGGAAAGAATGGACAGGGTGCGTCCTTAGTCGCGGATGACTGACCTCATGATTAAGCTTGTAGCCAGGTCGTTATCTGAGGGCAAGGTTGATGTTATCAGTCTTCTCCCTTGAAAATAACATAATTTTCATGCGACGTGGTGCGCCGCGGCGCATGGGCGATTCCTTAAGGAAGCTCGGAAACTCGGTATCGCCCTCGGAATACCTGAGCGTCAAAAGAACGTTGCCTGGCAGGAGAGGAAGACAGCTCCTCAACTGGGCTCTACGTGAACCAACACAGCATCCACATCGGGTATGGCGCCTTTGACCCGGTCCTCGATGCGGCTAGAAGCCTCATGAACCTCACTAATGACGAGATTCTCATCGAAGAGGCAGTGCAGGGTGAGAGAAAGGTGGTCATTGACCTTGCGGACAGTCACCTCATGGCAGTCCTTGAGCGCCGCCTCTTCCCTGGCCACATTCTTAACCAGATTAACCATAGACCCCGAAGAGCTCGTAATATCCTCTCCAGAGGCCAGGAAGTGGAGATTCGACTCTATATGAGTCACCATAGCAATATTTTCCATCTCCGACCTTACAGTCTCCTCCAGGGAGTCAGCAATCTTATGGGCCTCTCCCAGGGTCAAGAGAGGAGTCACCGTGAGATGGAGGTCTAGATAGATTTTTCCCTCAATCTCGTGGGCCAAAATGTTGTGGACATCCAGAATGTCCGGAGTGCGGTCAGCCATAACTTTGATCCTGTCCACCAACTGTTCATCGCCCTCAGTAGGTTCAGTGTGCACCATCACATCAGCAGGGGGAATCTTGACGCAGATTCGCCTCTCTATCTCCAGGGCAACATCATGGGCACGCTCCAGACCTACGGCCCGATCGATATTTACATTAAGATCTACAAAGGACCTATTTCCTGAGCGGCGGAGCCTGACCCTCGGGCAATCTATCACTCCATCCACAGCTCTGACCTCTGCGGCAACCAATTCGACCATCTCTCGGGGAGCCCGGTCCAGAAGCACCTCTGCTGATCGTTTTCCCAGTCGTACGCTGGCCACCACCAGGGTGGCCACGACCAGAGCAGCAAGCGAGTCAGCAAGGGGAAGACCCAACCTGACCATAATAAGACCTAATATGACTACCGCTGAGCTTAGTACATCACTGCTGAAATTGAGGGCGCCAGCTTCCAGAGCCTGGCTTCCGTATTTCTTAGCTGTCCTGCGAAGGACTACGGAGCGATTGACGCTGATTATTATAGAGATACCCATGACGACAAAGGCATAAAGGGTTGCCTGGACGGCCACAGTTTTAAAAAACAATCGCTCCACAGCCTCATAGATGATCCAGCCGCAGGTGATGAGGAGCAGCCCTGCCTGTATAAGAGCTGAGAGGCTTTCCGCTTTGCCATGCCCATAAAGATGATCCTGATCAGCAGGCCGGTCGGAGACACGTACGGCAAAGTAAGTAATTGTAGCTGCGCCCAGATCGAGCCCTGAATCGGCCGCCTGGGATAGGATACCTAGACTACCAGTCAAAAGACCTATCACAAGCTTTGCGACCGTCAGAAAGGCGGCCGCAATAACTGAGCCGAGAGCAACTCTCTGTTTCTCCTTCTCCATCACCTTTTGGGTAGACATCAGCTAGCTTTTAGTCCTTTGGAATGTTATGTAGTTCGCTGATTATGAAATCGGCACGCACTGTTGACAATACCGAGCAACTATGATAATAATGTAACCCACTAGACCAGAAAAGTGAATAGGTGGCGTTGAAGAAGAGAAGTAAGCCTCACAATATAGAGCTACAGAGAGCCGATCTCTGGCTGAAAGTCGGCGCTTGAAAAGAGGCTGAACATGTCTTCGGAGCCTTCAGGAGAAAGGCTGATTCCCTGGTGGAGGGATCGCCGAGTAGACCTGAACGGAAGGTCCGTCAGGACGGTCCCCGTTACCAAGGACAGGAGTATAGGAGTTCCTTCTGTAGTTACCAGGATTTCGAGGTTTCTGGTCGAAATTCTGGAAGGCAAGAGCTTTGGCAATCAAGAGGATGCCTCTCCAAAAGAAGGGTTTCTGCACTCTGTGAGGTCGACACCGCCAGGTGTGGATGAAATTGGGTGGTACCACGAAGATTTCCCCTCTCGTCCCAAGACAGTCGAACTGTCTGGGCGAGAGGATTTTTGTTTTCAAGAGCGATTCAAGGAGGAAGCCATGAGCGGGGTTAGATCATCAAGAATTAGATCATTAAAATGCCGGGAGTGCGGCCGAGAGTACGAACTAGAACCACTTCATGTATGCGACTTCTGTTTCGGACCCCTGGAGGTGACCTACAATTATGAGGAGATCACCAGAAGCCTCACCAAAGAGAAGATCAGGAATGGACCTAAGTCTCTCTGGAGATATAAAGAACTCCTGCCCATAGAAACAGAAGATCCTCTGGACCTGGGGACCGGATTTACTCCCCTCATCAGGTCGACCAATCTGGCCAGGGAGCTGGGCCTCAAGGAGCTATACCTGAAAAACGACACCGTTAACCCTACCTTTTCTTTTAAGGACCGGGTGGTCTCAGTAGCCCTGACCAAGACCCGAGAGTTCGGCTACACCACGGTAGCCTGTGCTTCCACCGGCAATCTGGGCAACTCAGTAGCTGCTCATGCTGCCAAGGCAGGATTTGAGTCCTATATATTTATTCCTGCTGATCTGGAGAGGGGCAAAATCCTCACTTCAGCTATTTATGGGCCCAACCTCATCGGTGTAGAAGGAAGCTATGACGATGTCAATCGCCTCTGTAGCGAGATCGCCAATGAATACGACTGGGCCTTTGTTAACATCAATATCCGGCCCTATTACGCCGAGGGTTCCAAGACCCTGGCCTTCGAGACAGCGGAACAGTTGGGCTGGGTAGCTCCGGATCATGTGGTCATTCCCGTCGCCTCCGGATCCCTCCTAACTAAAATTCACAAGGGATTCGAAGAACTGCACCAGATTAGGTTCATACCCGACTCAAAGACCAGGATCTCCGGGGCCCAGGCAACTGGCTGTGCTCCAGTAGCTACCGCCTTTGCTAATCATACGTTCACCATAAGACCGGTCAAACCCAATACCATCGCCAAATCCATTGCCATTGGCAACCCGGCAGATGGCTATTACGCCCTTAAAGCAGTAACCGAAACGGGTGGTTTTGTGGAGTCCGTTACCGATGAGGAGCTGGTAGAAGGAATAAAGCTTCTGGCCAGAACTGAAGGGATATTCTCGGAGACGGCAGGAGGCGTGACTATCGGGGTCCTCAAGAAGCTGGTAGAGTCGGGAAAGATAGCTTCAGATGAGGTGATAGTGGCCTACATCACCGGGATAGGCCTCAAGACCGTAGAAGCGGTAGAAAATGCCCTGGAGGGCCTGCAGGTGATAAAACCCTCGGTGGCTGATTTTAACGATAAGATTCTGAGACGAAACCCTTCCCTGGGCCAGTAAGCCGAAATCGGCTACCGAAAGTTGTGCAAGATAGGCAAAAGCTGTAGGATAGCTGCAAAAAGAAAATAGAGCTCGCCAGTGAGGGGCTGACAGATTTTCTTTCGGGAGGTTCGGCAGGCTAGCTCTCGGCAGACTCCGTCGGTTGAGTGAGAGAGCACGCCAGGAGGGCTCAGGCGGACCAATTTGAGAGACAACAGCACTGTGCCATTCACTCGCATAAGTCACCAAAGGATAACGGGATAAAGACCATGGTCACTTCGGTGGATTTTCTCAAAAAGATCTCCTGTTTTGCCAGCCTGGAACCCAGCGATCTGGAGAAAATTAAAAGCCTGGTTTCTGAGAAAAGATTCCCTAGAAACGAGATAATCTTCTTGGAAGGAGATCCCTGTCCTGGCATGCATTTTGTGATATCTGGCCGGGTCAAGATCTTCAAGACGTCGGTGGAGGGCAAGGAACAGATATTGCGCATCATGGAGCCCTTTGACTCCTTCAACGATGTTCCCCTCTTCGATGGTGGCCCCAACCCGGCTTGCGCCCAGGCCATTGAGCCATCCGTCATCTATATAGTCCGAAAAGAAAATATGTTGTCCATAATCCGCGACTATCCTTCGGTGGCTCTGGCCCTGCTTCGGGTATTCGCACAAAGGCTGCGCCACCTGACTCTTCTGGTAGAGGGTCTGTCCTTCCGCCGGGTCAC
Organism: Candidatus Hakubella thermalkaliphila; assembly: GCF_013281975.1. Classification (GTDB taxonomy): domain Bacteria; phylum Actinomycetota; class Humimicrobiia; order Hakubellales; family Hakubellaceae; genus Hakubella; species Hakubella thermalkaliphila. The sequence goes on from NZ_BLRZ01000008.1 coordinate 7,291, forward strand.
CAGTCGCCTGGCCAGGATCCTGCTCCAGTATGCAGAGGGGTACGGAGAGTCTCCCGCGAGAGCCACCAGCGTCACTCTCCAGAGTCCCCCAAGGGCTTTAGGGCTAAAGCAGCGCATTACCCAGCAAGAGCTGGCAGCTATGGTGGGCACAGCCAGGGAGGTGATCAGCCGCTCTCTCAAGACCCTGGAAGAAGAAGGAGCTATCAAGATGGAACGTCACAAGATCCTCATTCATGACCCTCAGCTTCTAAAGGAGATTTCGGATCGATCATAGATATTTCATTCCTTATAACCCTTCTTGAAAAAGCAAATTAGGCGGTATGTGACAAAAGTCACGGAAATATCCCGCCCATTCTTTCAGCATTAGAGCAGGAGGTTTTCCTGTATGGGTGAGACGGTTCAGTTTGAGGGCCTAAAAAGTTAAAAAAGGATGGTGAATAGATGGCAAAAGTAATTAGAAAAGTTATTAGGATTGATGAAGAAAAATGTGATGGGTGCGGGCTTTGCATTCCCTCTTGCCCTGAAGGAGCACTTCAGATTATTGACGGAAAAGCAAAACTTGTAAAAGAGAGTTTCTGCGACGGACTTGGTGCCTGTCTTGGCGAGTGTCCACAGGGCGCGTTGACTATCGAGGAAAAAGAGGTTGAAGAATACGACGAAGAAGGAGTAATTGCACATATTAAAGAAAAATCACCCGAACTTTTAGAAAAGCACTTGACCCATCTAAAAGAACATGCACATGAGCTTCCCAAATACCACTCTCATCCGAAGATAACCTCCTGTCCTTCTGCCCAGATGCTACACTGGGAAAAGAAAGAGGGGGAAGTAGAGGAAAAAGTGGAGGTTAGCTCTGAACTTCGCCAATGGCCAATACAAATCCATTTGGTTCCACCTTCTGCTCCCTATTTCCAGAACGCAGATCTAATCTTAGTTGCCGATTGTGTTCCTTTTGCCTGTGCCAATTTCCATCAGGATTTCCTAAAGGGAAAAGCGATCGCTATTGGTTGCCCTAAGCTTGATGATGTTGACGCTTACGTAGAAAAGGTTACCCAAATATTAAAAACAGCCAATCCTAAGAGTTTAAAAGTTGTCCATATGGAAGTTCCTTGTTGTTTCGGACTTCTTCATATTGCTCAGGAGGCTATAAACAAAAGTGGGAAAGATATTTGTTTTGACAGTGTAATAATTGGGATAAACGGTAAGGTAGTGGACAAGAAGGCAGTCAACGTCTAATGCCGGGCCTTCTTATCAGAAAGGAGATAGCTATGGCACTCAAAATCTTCGAAGACTGCGTCGCCTGCGGGGCCTGTGAGCCTGTATGTCCCAATCAGGCCATCTCGGAAGGTGACCCCCTTTATGTGATCGACCCTGAGAAGTGCACGGAATGCGTGGGTTTTTACGATGAGCCCCAATGTGTCCCGGTCTGCCCCGTGGACTGCATCCATCCTGATCCTGGCTATCGGGAGACCAAAGAAGAACTGCTGCAGAAGAAGGAACGCCTACAGGCATCCTGATTCCTGAGAGGGGTCGAAAGGCCCCTCTCCTTACCCCGAATCTATCTAGAAAGACAGAGGACAAATGACAGCACGGGGTGAGACAAAGGTCACTGACACCCGCGACTCTGAGGGGTTATCTATAGATAGAAAGAGTTTCATTAGTGTGCAGTGTAAGGACAGAATCTCCTAATTCGTATAGCCTTAACGAAACTAGAAGTATGAAATGGCCACAACAGTGCCAGAAATAGACAATCAAAAATGTACCGGCTGCGGCGACTGTGTGGAGGCCTGTCCTTCCCACGCCGTGGAATTGGATCATGGCCAAGCCATAATTGCCAGGCCTGATGACTGTAACTATTGCACCGAGTGCGAGACACTCTGCCCGGAAGGGGCCATAAGCTGCCCCTTCGAGATAGTCATGGATGTATGAATGGCCAGAGAGCTGAGGACAGACTGGCGGTGTTGGCTTACATCTCTCCTCGACCTTAGGCTAAAGGATGACAGCATGACTGTTCCAAAACACTGCCCTGGCAGCAGCACTTTTAAAGAGCCGGTACCTGAATATATGAGTTGCCCGAAATGTGGCACAGAAGTGGAGATATGGTCCGATGAGGTATGTCTGCCCTGTCCAAACTGCAAGACCATAGTGTTTAAGGACAGGAGCCCCTCGTGCCTGGACTGGTGTGCTTTCGCCAGAGAGTGTTTTGGTCCAGAGGTGTATGAGCGGCTTAAGGGCTCGACTTCTAAGGAATCAAAAAGTTAATCTACGGGAGGCGAAAAGTAAGCTTTGCCAGGCTAATTATATCAGGAGACTACTATGCAAGAGATTACACGCCGGGAATTTGTGAAAATGGGTATGGCTTCCATGGCCGGTCTTTTTCTAAGAGGGCTAGAGCTTTCCTCTTTGCAATTTGTCCCTGAGGTCGATAACCCTCTGGATTCTTACCCCGAGAGAGGTTGGGAGAAGATCTACCGCGATCAATTCAGATACGACTCTACCTTCCACTTTTTGTGTGCTCCGAACGATACCCATAACTGCCTTTTGCGGGCCTATGTGAAAAATGGGGTTGTCACAAGAATTGGCCCAAGTTATGGCTATGGCAAAGCCAGAGATGTTTATGGAAATCAAGCCTCCCACAGATGGGATCCACGGTGCTGCCAAAAAGGTCTTGCCCTCGTCCGCAGGTTCTACGGCCCCAGGAGAGTAAAGAATCATTTCGTGAGAAAGGGATTCAAAGAGTAGTATGATGCCGGTTTTCCACGAGACGAAGCTGGAAGAATTCCGCCACAATCTCTAAACCGTGGAAAAGAACCCTTTGTAAAAGTTAGCTTTGAAGAAGCCTGTGAAATTGTCGCCCAGACCACGGTGAATATTGCCACCACTTACTCGGGTGATAAGGGAACCGAACTGCTTAGGAAGCAGGACTACGACGAAGCGATGATTGAAGCGATGAAGGGAGCCGGCACCCAGGTACTGAAGCTTCGTGGTGGCATGCCTCTCCTGGGTGCCACGCGAATCTTCGGGCTCTATCGCTTTGCCAACTCACTGGCCCTCTTGGACGCTAAGATGCGGCAGGTGGACCAAGAAGCCGCCCTCGGTGCCAGGGCATGGGATAACTATTCCGGGCACACCGATCTGCCGCCGGGACATACCATGACTTGCGGCCAGCAAACCATAGGTTTCGATTTAGCCACGGCAGAAAATGCCGCTATGGTCGTTGGCTGGGGAATGAACTGGATTGTCACCAAGATGCCCGATGGGCACTGGCTCACTGAGGCACGGCTTAAGGGAACAAGGGTCGTAACAGTTGCCTGCGAATATCAAGCCACCTCCAACAAGGCCGATGAGGTGATCCTGCTCCGCCCAGGAAGCGACCCGGCATTTGCTTTGGGTCTGGCCCAGGTTATTATCCAGGAGAAGCTATACGATGCGGAATTTGTGAAAGGGCATACCGATCTGCCTTTGCTGGTGCGGATGGACACCCTCAAACTTTTAAAGCCACAGGATTTGATTCAGGATTACAAACCGAAAGGGTTGAAAGACACCCAGATACTTAAAGCAGAGGAGAGAGCGCCTCTGGCTACTAAACAGGATCGGCAAATCATCACCGAAAGTCTGCGTAATGAGTGGAGCGACTTTGTGGCCTGGAATCTGGACACCAACCAGCCAGAAGTGATTACCCGGGATGAGGCCGGCCTGGCCAAGAACCTGGCCCTGGAGGGCGAATTTACCGTTGATACCCTCGATGGTAAGAAAGTAAAAGTGCGGCCGGTTTTTGACCTCCTGAGAGAGCACGCCTCCTACTTTACACCTGAGGTCGTGAGCAACATCTGCCATGTGAATCAGGAGGCAGTCTTGTGGCTGGCGAGAGAGATCGCCAAAAACAAAGCCAAAACCCTGGTTCCGGTGGGAATGGGTCCCAACCATTTCTTTAACAATGACCTGAAAGACCGGGCCATCTTCTTGGTTTGCGCTTTGACCAGGAACATTGGATTTCACAGTGGCAATATCGGCAGTTATGCCGGGAACTATCGGGGTGCCTATTTTAACGGCGAGCCTACATATATTGGAGAGGACCCTTTTGACATCGAATTGGATCCGTCAAAAGCGTCACGCGTAAAATTCTACTACAAAATGGAATCGGCTCACTACTATAACTATGGGGACCGGCCACTGCGGCTAGGCAACAAACTCTTTACCGGGAAAAGCCATGTACCCACGCCGACCAAATTCGTCTGGTTTAGCAACAGTAACTCCATACTGGGCAATACGAAATGGCATCACGATTTTGTGGTGAACACCCTGCCGAAGACCGAATGTGTCGTCGTGAGTGAGTGGTGGTGGACAGCTTCTTGCGAATATGCCGATGTAGTTTTCGCCGTGGATTCATGGGCAGAGCTAAAATACCCCGATATGACCACTTCGCCTACCAATCCATTCTGCCAGGTTTTCCCGCGGACACCACTTAAAAGGGTGCATGACACGCAAGGAGATATAGAGGTGTTGGCCGGCGTGGGTAAAGCCCTGAGCAGACTCACCGGTGATAAAAGATTCGAAGATTACTGGAAATTTGTTTATGACAGTAAGGTGGAAGTGTACTTGCAGAGAATCATTGATAACTCAACAACTCTAAAGGGATACAAATCGCCCGTGCACCGCGGCGCACCACGTCGCATGAAAATTGGGTTATTTTCAAGGGAGATTGAAGAACTGGAAGAGAATGCAAAGGGCGGGGTTCCGGCTCTCTTGATGACCCGTACCTATCCCAAAATCATGGGTTGGGAACAGTCTAACGAAAACAAACCCCATTACACGAAATCAGGACGGATGGAGTTTTACCGTGACGAAGATGAATTCATTGAGCACGGCGAAAATATCCCTGTTCATCGTGAGCCTGTGGACGGCACTTTTTATGAACCAAATACGATTGTTTGCGGGGCAACGGCCTTGATCAGACCCAAAGGCCCCGAGGATTATGAATTGTCTCGAGACGACCTCTCTATGGAAGTGCGGCAGGTACGAAATGTGGTGATTGCTCCGGCCGAGGTTACGAAAACCGTTCATCCTCGGCGGAAAGACGGTTTCACCTTGATTTACATTACACCAAAATACCGCCACGGCGCCCATACAACGCCAGTGGATCTAGACCTCATGGCGTTGTGGTTTGGTCCTTTCGGGGACATCTACCGCCGAGACAAAAGGATGCCCTGGGTGGGAGAAGGGTACGTTGACGTAAATCCCGAAGATGCCCGGGAACTGGGGATAAACGATGGAGACTATGTATGGGTTGATGCCGATCCTGAAGATAGACCATTCAGGGGATGGCAGGGAAAGCCAGAAGATTATAAAGTTCATCGTGCCCTAATGCGGGCGCGCTATTACCTGGGACTTCCTCGAGGCGTGGCGCGGTCCTGGTTTAATATGTTTGTTGCTACCTACGGTTCTGTAGAAGGGCAGGAAAAGAATCCCGACCAGCTAGCCAGAAACCCGCGCACAGGTTATCAGGCTATGTTTAGAGCTGGTTCTCACCAATCGGCGGTGCGGGCCTGGCTACGCCCCACTCTCATGACCGACTCCTTAGCGCGCAAAGGATTATTCGGGCAGGTGATAGGAAAAGGGTTCGCCCCAGACATTCACTGCACGGTTGGCGCACCTAAAGAATCGTTGGTGAAACTTACTAAAGCAGAAGATGGGGGAATTGAGGGAGCTAGATTGTGGAGACCGGCCAGCTTGGGCCTGCGGCCAACCTACGAGAGTGAGACCATGAAGAAATTCATGAAAGGAGGATTTGTAACGGGGACATGATACCTAAAGTGTATAACTGGCAACTAAAGAGAAAAATAGCTTACAAATCACCCATGCGGCGCACCGCACCACGTCGCATGAAAATTGGTTATTTTCAAGGGAGTACCAGGAAAGCCGTCCGGACAGACAGGTTGCTTGGATCTTTGATACAAACAAGTGCATTGCCTGCCAGACTTGCACCATTGCCTGTAAGAATGCCTGGACCTCTGGCCGAGGACAGGAGTACATGTTCTGGAATAATGTGGAGACCAAGCCCTGGGGATTCTACCCCCTTAGCTGGGATGTTCGACTTCTGGAGATGCTGGGGCCGCAGATCTGGCCAGGCGACAAATATGCCGGGAAGACCATCTTTGAAGACGGGCCTTACGGTGAGGAAATCCTGGGGTTCATGCCGAAGGAAGAGGACTATCAATTTCCCAATATTGGCGAGGACGAGGTAAGCGACCCTATCAAAGATGGCGATTTTATACGAATCCCCCAGCAACCCTGGATGTTCTATTTGCCAAGAATATGTAATCATTGCACCTATCCGGCTTGCCTTGCGGCCTGCCCCATAAAAGCAATTTATAAAAGGAAAGAAGACGGTGTTGTTCTGATTGATCAGAAAAGGTGCCGTGGATATCGGGAATGCGTAAGCGCCTGCCCCTATAAGAAAACATTCTTTAGGGCCTATACCGGAAAGGCAGAAAAATGTATCGCCTGCTATTCTGCAGTTGAACAAGGTGAACAGACCCAGTGTGTAGTCACTTGTATCGGCAGGATCAGGGTGTTTGGCTTTATAAGTAGATGGAATGAGCCGAAAGAGGATAGCCCCATTGACTATCTGGTACACATCAAAAAAATTGCCCTTCCTCTTTACCCGCAGTTTGGACTGGAGCCAAATGTGTACTATATTCCGCCCATCAATGTGCCAGAGGAATTCAATAGACAACTGTTTGGTCCTGGCGCTAAAAATGCCGTTGAGCTTTATAAAAAGGGCCATGAAGACAAGAAACTTGTTGGCCTTTTGATGCTTTTTGGCGCCACGGAGAAAATCGTCAGTTCATTCAAGGTGGAAGGCGCTATAGACGATGGTTACTGCTTCGGTTACGACGATAGGGGCACAGAGCTGGTCAAGGTTCCCTTAAAAGAGCCAATCCTTGTCAGGAAGGAATACGATGAACAAAGGGATGTCTACAGGGTCAGTGTCACTTGATCTCGATAGAGAGCGTATACTCAAGTATAAGAGGTTGGCAGTAGCGCTCTCTTACCCGGATGGTGATTTTATGGTCTTCTTTCCGGAACTGTCTCCCTGGAGAGACGAGCTGGTTGCTGAGTATGATCGGCTCTTTCGGGTAGATGAGATCTGGCTTTACGGTACAGAGCACCTGGCGGAAAACGAGTTTCAAAGAGCAAGTATGTTGGCCGACATTATGGGCTTTTATCGCGCCTTTGGCCTGGAGCCGAGTAAAGATAGGCCAGATTCGCTAGCCTGTGAATTGGAATTCATGCATTACCTTATCTTTAAGAGGCTTTACGCGCTTGAAAGCAACCATATTGCCCATGCGCCAGAGAAAGCCCTTGTCTGTCTCGATGCTCAGAAGAAATTCTTCACTGAGCATCTCTATTCCGCAGCCAAGAAGATAGCCGGATCAATCATCTCTCAGACCGAGAATGCTTTCTACCGGGAAATTGCGCAGGAAATGCTCACCTTTTTGGAGTCTGAGGCAAGATTTTTGGAGAGGGATGTCTAGATGCGACTGACCAAGAAGACTATTCTTCTGATCGCCATTATCTCAGTAATATCCTTTTTGGCCCTGGTTTACTATGGCTTAAGTCATGCCAGAGGAGTCCCGGTAGTTATTGAGAAGCCAGAAAGGGTGATTTTAGAAGTGCCCTTCATTAGTAAAGATATTGATTTGACCAAAGGCATTTCTTTGCCTGAATGGGAAACCATCCCCTCCCAAGAGGTAGAGCTGATGTATCAGGTTATGGTGTTACCCTGGGGGAAGAGTCTGGTATCGCCTGTTACGGTAAGGGCATTCCATAATGGTGAAGAAATCTATTTTTATATGAGCTGGAAGGATGACAGTGAGAACAGAAATATAGACGTAGACGAGTTTTCCGATGCCGCCGCCATTATGTTTCCTCTAGCAGATGAGGTTCCACCGTCCACGATCATGATGGGTTTTATGGGCAACCCTGGAGCCAACATCTGGCAGTGGAAGGCCAGCCAGGATACAGAATATTGGTTAAAAGAACTGCCAGAAACCGAGGCCTATTCAGATTTTTATTATCCTTTTGAAGAACAGGAGGTTCTGGTTGTCTCTAAGGAGGTCCCCAGGTCAGCAGTCAATGACCTTATCGCCAGAGGGGTGGGCACGATTACCCCCAAAGAGACCCAGAATGTACTGGGCCGAGGGCTCTGGGATAAAGGGACCTGGTATGTAGTGTTTAGACGTTCCCTTAAGCCAACTGACCCTCAGCTTGACGCTGCATTTAGCCCTGGGGGGGGGAAGCTTTCTGCCTTTGCCATTTGGAACGGTGCAAAGGGTGATCGGGGAGGCAGAAAGTCTATTTCAGATTGGGTAGAGTTGGAGATCAAAGGTGAAGAATAAGATAATCGTAATGCTTTCCTTGGGTGGACTATTCATATTGCTTATTTTAGCCGGACTTCCCTCTCCAGCCTCTGCCCATCATTCTCCAGCATGCTTAATCACGAGAGCTAAGGACTCACCAAAACTTCCCTCTCCCACCTCTGCCCAGGCTCCAGAAGAAAAGCTTTTTGAAATTAAGGCCAGGAATTTTGTTTTTACGCCTAACGTTATTCAGGTCAACCAGGGAGACCTGGTCAGGATCCGTCTTATAAGTGAAGATGTGCATCATGGTTTATATCTGGATGGATATGAGATCCAGACCTCTGCCCTGCCAGGGCAAGAGGGGACCCTTACCTTTGTTGCCAACAAAACCGGGCGGTTTACGTTCCGGTGTTCTGTTACTTGTGGAGAATTTCACCCTTATATGGTTGGCTATTTAGTAGTTGAGCCAAATTCACCCTTCTTTATCTATGTGTTTTTAACCATAGCTTTGGCCTTAGCCAACCTGGCATTTGTGGTCTTGAGGAGATCCTGATCCGTTTGCCTCCCACCCCCTGCCCCCGATTTCGGGAGCTGGGGGGATAGGTAAAAACAAAGTCCAGAATTGCCACGGTAAGGAGAGATGTAAAAATGTCTGAAGATAAACTATTTGGGTTAATTGATCTAAATTTCAGGTTTGAACTCACAAAGTTCAAGCTCGTAAGGGCACTTTGTAAATCAAGGTGGCTTCCTCTACTGCTTATTCTGTTCAATCTTTTCATTTTTGTCATTATCTTACTTGCTGGACTCTTCGGTGGATACTCGGCAGGTAATTATAATTTCGGAATAATGATGGTCTGGATACTCTGGTGGGTATTGCTGATACTCATGTTAGTTCCTGGTTTTGCCCGGATGTGGTGTCTGATGTGCCCGTTTCCTATCTTCTCTGATTGGGCCCAAAGAGGAAAACTATTCGAGGTTAGACAAGGAAAATTGGGCGGCTTAAATCTAAAGTGGCCTAAAAGGCTTAGCAGTATGTGGGTTCTGAACCTTGCCTTCCTGGCTACAACATTCTTTTCCGGATTCTTCACCGTAAGACCATTTGCTACTTTCATACTTTTAGGCATTATTATCCTGGTAGCGTTCTTGACCGGGCTTGTCTTTCAAAAGCGCACTTTTTGTTTATATCTGTGCCCTGTATCTGGATTTCAGGGGCTCTATTCACAATTTGCTACCGCTGAGGTGCGGCGTAAAGACCCTGAGATTTGCAAAAAACACACGCCCAAAACATGCTTTGTGGGGAATGAGAAGGGATATGGTTGTCCCTGGCTGAGAACACCTTTTGACTTTGCTAAGAATACCTACTGTGGTCTGTGCCTTGAGTGTTTTAAGACCTGCCCCCATGACAATATGGCTCTTAACTTAAGACCACCTGGGGTGGATTTACTGGTAGATACTAAGAGAGAGCCAAGAGGGCTGGATGAGGCCTACAAGGCTTTTATTATGCTGGGTATTGCCATAGTTTTTTACCTGGCCTTTCAGGGGCCCTGGGGGGTCATAAAAGATATGGTGAGGGCCACCACCTTGGAAGGTTACTTAGGTTACATAACCTTCCATACAGTTTTCAACCTTTTGATAATTCCAGGAATTTTCTTTCTCTTTGCTTACCTCTCCAAATTATTCAGTGGTAACAAAGAGGTCCCTCTGAAGAAGATTTTCACCAATTTCTCCTATACTCTTGTTCCTCTGGGCCTGGGTGTTTGGATAGGGTTTAGTTTAGGCATAATTCTTCCCAATGGGAGTTATCTCTTACACATCCTGTCAGATCCATTTGCCTGGGGGTGGAACCTTTTTGGTACAGCCCATTTCCCCTGGACGCCTGTCCTGACCCACCTTTTGGGTTATCTGCAGGGAGCAACTCTTATAGTGTTTTATTTGTTTTCTATTGCTTATGGGTTCAGGTCATCCAGACAGACCTACCCTGATTTACCGCAGGCCAGGCGTGGCTGGATACCCATGCTCGGTCTTTTAACCCTGATCACAACAGCATTTTTATGGTTATTTATGGGGTGAAGCGATGAGCAGAAAAGAAATCATTGCGGTAATACTTTTTATCCTGGCCACAGTTATCACTATTGCTGGTGTAGTCGGTGTGGAGGCATACCGACGCCGTGAGCTCTATACAGTTGAACTTACGGCCAGAGCTCCCGAGCACGGCAACTGGTATCCTCAGGAGATTACGGTTCCTTTGGGGGAAGAGGTTAGGATACTTATACGCAACATTGATACCGTAAGCCACGGCTTTGCCTTGCCTGATTTTGAGGTTGCCGTTCCAGAGATAAAAGCAGGCCAGGTAGCGGTGGTCCAATTCGTGGCTAACAAAAGCGGAACCTTTCCCTTCCTATGCACAGTCTGGTGTGCTGGCCGCCATATGGAGATGAGAGGTGAGCTGATTGTGGAATAATTTACATTGACAGTCAGAGGCACTTGAGGGATGGGGCGCTGATCACTCTTTAGACCACCGCCTGGCCTGAGCCGGAAAAAGAGGAGATTATGCCTCCTCCCACCAGCAGATCCCCCTGATAGAAGACTACTGACTGGCCAGGGGTGATGGCTCGGATGGGCCGACGGAAGGTCACTTGTACTCGACTCTCATCTACAGGCCGAACAATAGCTTCTCCCTCCTCACCCCGATATCTCACCTGGACCGTGACCCGCAGATCCCCTTCCAGATGGTCGAAAGGAATGAAGTTGACCTCTTCGGCTATGAGCTCTCGTCTATAGACATCCTTCCAGTGGCCAACTATCAAGAGATTTTTCTCAGTATCTATTCCCACTACATAATAGGGGCCGGGTCCACCTATACCCAGACCTCTCCTCTGGCCGATTGTGTAGAAGGCCAGACCCTGGTGAGTGCCGATCACTTTTCCCTCAGTATCCACAATAGGACCAGGCCGGGGACAATATCCCACCTTTTCCCGGAGAAAGCGATGATAGTTGTTATCGGAGATGAAACATATCTCCTGACTCTCCATTTTGTCCGCTACCGGGAGATAAGCTCTCTCCGCCAGCTTGCGGACTCTTTCCTTGGTGTAGTCACCCAGAGGGCTCAAAAAATGGCAAAGCTGCTCCTGAGTGGCTGACCAGAACATGCAGGACTGATCCTTGGAGGAATCTTCCGCTCTGTAGACCAGGAACCTGCCATTTTCCTCGGCAGACCTGACTCTCACATAGTGCCCGGTTGAAAGATAGTAAGCTCCCAGCCAGTGGGCCCTTCTCCTCAGAATATCCAGCTTGATAAAGCGGTTGCAGTTCAGACAGGGATTGGGAGTCATACCTTCCAGATACTGATCGCAGAAGGGTCTTATAACTCTTTGCTCAAAGAGATCAGCCAGATTAATCACATAGTGGGGGATGCCGATCTTATCGGCCACCTCTTTGGCATCCTGGATATCCAAAGGAGAGCAGCAGCTTCGAGGTCTATCTTCCGGATAGTTATCCTCCTCAATATCTAAATCCGTGGCCTTGAGATTGAGCATTCGCCCCTCATCACTCTCTCCATCCTCCCACAGTCGCATGGTCAGGCCGATAACATCATAACCCTCCTCCTTGAGGATCAGGGCAGCGGTAGAGCTATCTACTCCCCCACTCATAGCCACGGCCACTCTCTCCCTGGAGACATCTCGCAACTTCTCTAGGGGCTTTAGTTTACCCATGGGTCCAGAGATAAAATTCTCCAGACAATGGCCAAGGGCCGCGGCCACAATCTTAAAGCAGCCCATTTCCTTCTCTATCTCCCCCATTAGAGAGGCGACTCTCCGTCCCGTCATCCTGGCCGCCTGATCCAGAGGCTTTCCTTGCAGGTACTGGGAGAGAAAGCTGCAGGCGGCGATAGCCTGGCCCGGTCCGTAGACAAGGAACTTGAGATCCTGGATCAGCCCATCTCGCACTTTCATCTGCGCCGTGACCAGGGTGCCGCACTCCACACTTCCCGCCTGGCCCACAGCATCAGGACTTTCCATAGTGCCTATATTCTGAGGATCTATCAGATGAGCCCTCATGAGTTCGTTGAGCATTTTTTACCCACCTCACGAGGAAATTATAACGGTTGGCTCCATAGGCCTCAGGTAGAGCCACAATGTGATGTTTATTGCATTTAACTGCAATTTGTGGTACTGCTCCAATGAGGAGGAGGTTCAAATGAGCAAAATCATAGCCCATGAAATTAACCCTAACGCTTACTATACCACCGAGGAAGCGGCTGAGCTTTTGAAAATTCCCGTGCGCACTTTCCAATTAATGATAGCGAGAAAAGAAGTCAAAGGAGTAAAAATGGGCCGCCGGTGGCGCTTTTTGGGCTGGGATCTACTAGACCTGGCCGGTCGGAATAAACGTAAAAGGAGAGCTACCTTAGAAGCTTGGACCGATAGAGCCAAACAAAAGCAGGAAACGGATAAAAGCCTAAGAGCGTCCATCGTAGAGAGGTGTAGAGAGATCCAGGCAGCTATTCTGGCCGAGAGAAGCGGGAGACTTCTGCCAGATTCAGGCGAGCTTTTGAACCAGTTGCGAGAGGGGCGGGATGATGAGCTCTCAAATATGCATTGATGCCTCCCTGGCTGTAAAATGGGTACTGGCAGAGGAGTATAGTGAGCTGGCTCTGGCTTTTCTCCAGGACTGTATTGATTCAGACACAAAATTCGTGGCACCCTCCCATATTCGCTTTGAGGTGACTTCGGTCATTGGAAATCAGGTATACCGAGGAAACATCTCAGAGCAGACGGGGAAAAAGGCCTTTAATGTTTCCCATGATATCAACCTCGACCTTCGGCATAACCGCCAAATCTTCGATGAGGCATGGCGGCTGGCTCTCACCTATAAGCGTCCCACGACCTATGATAGCTATTACCTGGCCCTGGCCAGGCTCGAAGGTTGCGACTTGTGGACAGCAGACAGACGTCTAATTAATGCTGTGAAAGAAAGTTTGCCTTGGGTCAAATGGATCGGTGATTATGTGCCTCAAAAGCATCAGGAAAACACAGAAATGAATTTCACCACCTGACAGGAATTACATTGACCGTGGTCACTCCGCGCAGTTCTCCAGCTTCACATCGCTTCAAAAACCGGGAGCATTCCTCGGATATGCCAGTGAAGTGGTACACGAAGATATTGGCGTCAATAAAAACTGCCTCTGCCATAGGCAGCTCATCAAACCTCAAAGAAGGCCTCCTCCACCTTCACTGCGGTATAAAGGTCGTCGTCATCAAAGACTACCGTCATCTTTTTCATCTCTCACCTCAAACACATAGACGTATTGATGTTTCTATGACTATACGGCACAGCGTCTTAAAAAGAAAGGACTTTTGGTGGAGGTTTCCGAAAAAGTCATTTTTTGAGAAAATTCGCAAGAATCTCGTACTCATCTGTGAGCGGCGAAAGGGCAAACAGAGGACTTTACGGAAACCCCGCGCAAACCTGGTATAATATATAAATAGAAGGAGGATCGGCTATGACAAATCAAGAACTTCTCAAACGGATTACAGTCAACCCCAATATATTCGGTGGCAAGCCGATCATTAGGGGGCGGCGTATTGCAGTTGAACACATCCTGGGTATGTTGGCTGCCGGATCCACTGTCGAGGAACTTTTGGAGGGGTATCCGTTTCTCGAGCCGGAAGACATCCATGCCTGCCTGGTTTACGCCCACCGCATGGTGGCCCATGAGCGGGTAGAACCGGCCATTGTAGGGGAGTAGCCATGCGGTTTCTCCTCGACAGTTGCATCTCAGGGTTTGCAGTTCGGGAACTGCGGGCAGCAGGTTACGATGTAGTCTGGGCGGCGGAGGGGCCGGAAGATCCCGGAGACGATGTCATTCTGGAACAAGCAGCCAAGGAGCGCCGAATTTTGGTCACGGCAGATAAGGATTTCGGAGACCTGGTCTTTGTCTTTCGAAAGCCACATCCTACCATTGTGCGATTGGTTGAGATTCCTGCTCGAATGCAGGAAAGATTTTATTGCGTCTGATCGAGACTCATCAAGATGAGCTGGCCAAAGGGGCATTACTCACCGTGGAGCGCTTTCGAACGCGCGTCCGGCTTCCGGAGGAAGGAGTATGGAATGAGTCTTCCTGAGGACAAATAAAACGATCCTGAATATTCTTATTGTCTGGCTAAGGAGAGTGACATTATGGATGCGATAAATTATCCCAAGCAAATACAACTTCTATCGGTGAAAGAGGTAGCAGAGATTACCCGGGCTGGTGTCTCCACTGTGCGAGCCTGGATCCGAGAGGGAAAGCTAAAATCGGTCAAAGTAGGACATTTTCGCCGGGTAAGGGTTGCCGATCTAGAGAGGTTCATCCAAAGAGGCGGCAGAGATCGCGGAGCCGATTTTGGACCGGAGGATCATGAGGCTGACCTTGAGCATACGGAAAATGATCTGGAATATTGGGAAAAACGCTTTCCGCCCCTGACCAAAGATGATCCGTATTTTGAGCTTGTTGGCATAGGCTCGAGCAAACAGTTTTTGAGAGCTAAATCTACTAAGCAGGAGGGGCTAGAAGTGTCAACGGACTTAAGAGAAGGTCAGGAAGCTATCCATCATATGGATAAGGTTGCTTTAATCAATGCCATGAAAAAGGAAATTTTTCCAGAGGGAGATCTCCAGGCTGCAAGAAAGATCCTCAATTCCCTTGAGGTCTCACTTTCCCAGAGAGTAATAGAGGAACGGCTGAACGAAGGGGCAAAGCTCGAAGGCCTGAGGGTATTGGATCCAGAGGAGATGGAGAGAAGAGGAGAACATATCCCAACGGCTTCGGAGAAAACTGATTGAAGACCAAGAACCCGAGAAAAGTCCTTTTCAGCATCTAACTCTGCGCCAGCCCCATATTCATCCTGCACTCGCCCTCCGCAGCTCCTCCGCCTTTTTCTCTGGTAGAGTGTCATTAATGAAGGTGCCCGCTCCCGATTCACATCCAGCTAGATATTTGAGCTTATCCCGGGAGCGGTAGGGCGGGTAGAACTCGATGTGGAAGTGGTAGTAGGGATAGCTCTTTCCATCCGTGGGGATCTGGTGGAAAACCATCATATAAGGAAAGGAGAAGCCAAAAAGGTTGTCGTAGGTGGTGAGCAGGGTCTTAAGTATGTGGGCCAGATCCCTCCTCTTTTCTTTATCCATCTCCGCTAGAGATGCCAGATGGTCCTGAGAGTAGATGTGCACCTCATAGGGATAGCGGGCAAAAAAGGGCACAAAAGCGCAAAAGCAGGCACTCTCTATAACCATCCTTCTGCCATCTCTACGCTCCTCCTCCAGGATATCGCAGTAGAGGCAGCTTTTCTTTTGGCGGTGGTGTTCCTGAGCCTGGCGAAGTTCCTTTTGGGGGATGGGAGGGATGTAGGAAAAGGCATAGATCTGGCCGTGGGGATGGGAAAGGGTCACCCCGATCTCCTCACCCTTGTTCTCGAAAATGAAAACGTAGTCAATGTAGTTGAGAGAGCCCAGCTCCTGGTAGCGGTCAGCCCACACCTCCACCAGATTTTCTATGTGGGCTAAGGGGAGATCGGTGAGGCTTCCCTCGTGGCGGGGGGAATAAAGAACTACCTCGCAGATACCCAGAGAGGGCTTTACTTTATACAGGCCATTCCCGGAGATGGCCGGGGACTCCGGCTCCCTTTTGAAGGTAGGGAACTTGTTCTCAAAGACTATGATCTCATAGTCCTCCTGAGGCACCTCGGTGGGAAAGGAGCCCGGCCGGGTGGGACAGAGAGGACAGTAATCCTGGGGAGGAAAGAAGGTCCTCTCCTGGCGGTGGGTGGCCGTGACCACCCATTCATCCAAAGTGGGGTTATAGCGTAGCTCAGACATAGGGTTAACCTCCTGATTTTCTCCGGAGAGGTTCTAAAGCACCCTGGGAAAGAAATCCAATACAGCTTTCCTTACTTATTAGATGAGCTTTCAAAAATCAGAAAAAATAGCAGTTGTGCTTCCTCGTCATACGCGGCCTATATCTCCTTCTTCGCTTTCCGGTAAAATTTGCTTCTCGAGGGAGTTGTCAAGCCCAGAGAGAGCTCCCCTCTCCTTGCTCCCTTTAACGTGGTCCGGCAAACCAGCCTCATTCCGCAAACTATAGAATATTAGATAGCGACCATCCTCTTTGAGGATTTTCTCTTTCTTCATATTCTTGCCTCTGAAAATATACCCTAATTTTCATACTCCTTTATGCCATTCCATCGGCATGAGCTTTTCGTAATCCCTTGCCCCTGGCTCCTCTACACCAGCTTTCTACTTAGAAAATAGCCAATATTTTCATGTTATCATGGTTCGTGGGTGATGAGACCATAATGAGAAATTGCCCTGAAAGATACCTTTCCATCGTGCACGGCGCCACCTGTGGCGGTGTGGGCAACTCATTTAAACTAACTACTTGCTGGGTTTCAAGATGCTTGCTCCCTGGCTAGCCTCACAGACGTAAAATTCAGGGACAAGGCCAAATCTTCGGCCATAGCCCTGGCCCAGCTCATCCATAACCCGCTCGATAGCTTCTTCCCGGACTATGTTTATGGTACATCCCCCAAAGCCCCCACCCATCATCCTTACGCCCAGAACGCCTTCCATCTTCAGCCCACTCTCCACCAGAAAGTCCAGCTCCAGACAACTACCTCAAAATCATCCCGCAGGGAGAGGTGAGACTGTACCAAAAGGCGACCCAGGTGGTGAAGATCTCCTTTCTGGAGAGCCTCTTTGGCTTTAAGCACCCGCTGATTTTCAGACAGGACGTGCCTGACTCTTTGGGCCAATTTCTTCCCTAACTTTTCTTCCATCCTCTCAAGCTGGGCCAAGGTCACATCTCGTAGGGAGGTAACCTCTGGGAGCTGACTCTTTAACAAGTTGAGTGCTTCTTCACACTTGGCCCGGCGGATATTGTACTCCGTAGAAGCCAGATCCCGGCCTAACTTGCTATCCACCAGCAGTACTTTGTGGCTGTCCAGATGAAAGGGCACATATTCGTAGCTGTAATCTCTACAGTCTATGAAAAGAGCATGGTCTTTTTTGCCCAGCTTGGAGGCGAATTGGTCCATGATGCCGCAGTTCACTCCCACAAAGTTGTTCTCAGCTTCCACACACCACAGGGCTACCTCTCTGGGATCAAGCTTGAGCCCGAAAGTTTCCTCCAAGAAAGTAGCCACAGCAACCTCTATAGCTGCTGAGGAGCTCATTCCCGCTCCAATGGGAATGTTCCCGTGGATGGCAGCCACAAATCCGGAGAGAGTATAGCCCTTTTGCTTAAAAACCTGTACCACCCCTTTGGTATAGTTAGCCCAGGGGTGGGCCGGATCGTAGACTATGTTCTTTAAGCCAAAACGCACCTGATCCTGGAAATCGAGGGAATGGAGGGTGACTTGGTCCCCCTCTTGGACAACCCCCGCTACCAGCACATCCCGATCTACGGCTATGGGCAGGACCAAGCCCTGGTTATAGTCGGTATGTTCGCCAATTAGGTTGGCTCTTCCAGAGGCTCTAGCAACAATAAGCTTTTGTGGATCGAGGTCTACCTGGTCCTGCAGACATTCCTTTAACTCTTCCAACCTGCTCTCAAGAATCAACTCGTCCTCCAAGGAGTACATAACAGATCTATAGTTAAGAACTAAGAGTCAATATCAATGGGACAACTGCCATATTTGGCCGCTGCCACAAACATGGCCAGGATATTGGCGGAAGGGACGTTGTCCTGAATGTTGTGTCCCGGGTTGAACACATAACCACTCCCTGGCGCAAAGTCCAGGTGTCTCTTTTTTACCTCCTGGCAGACCTTTTCGGGAGTCCCAAAGGGCAGGATATTCTGAGTGTCCACCCCCCACCCCAGAAGACAAGATCCTTGCCGAACTCCCTCTTTAGTTTGGCCGAGTCCATGCTTTGTGCCGAGACCTGTACCGGGTTCAGAATATCCACTCCCATTTGTATCATATCAGGAATAAACTCATAGATGGCGCCACAACAATGAAAAAATATCTTCACTTGAGTCTTCTTCTTGAGAGTTGAGATAATCCTTTGCTGTCTGGGCTTGACGAGGCGGCGATAGAGAGAGGGGGAGATGAGAGGGCCGTGCTGGGATTCGACCCAATTTTTTCAGAATTTGATTTAGAGAAGGAATTCGTTAAGAGCTGGTGGTTGGGCTAATTTGTGGGGTGGTGTGCACAGGAACATCGTTGTCGCGGCAAATCGCGACAGCAAGAACTCTCTCGCGAAGAGTGGGTTTACAAGAAATTGTTTTGAACCTAACCAGTTTAGGCTGTTATTTTCTGCTCCTCTGGTAGTTTGTCCAGATACCACCACCAGTAAGATTCAGGTGGCCCCTGAGCAGATTTTCGCAAAAGCTTAAGATCCTCTCTGATTAAGTTACGCCTCTCTCGAAGTTCCTCATCAATCTGAGCCACTTTTTTCCTGTCCTCTTTGGTTCCAATCTCTGTTAAAAGTTCTTCTAGTAAATCGCGATAGGTAAGCATGGAGGCAACTTCTTCATAGAGGGAACCTTCAAGATAGCGAACATTGGCCTCGTATATTTTTATATACTTCTCAAGCTTTTCTCTCTTAGTCATATCTCCCATTCCTGAATAATCAGATACCCTTCACCACCAGGATGCTTCTTAACTTCTATCCACAGACTGCGCATCTTCTCAAGAAACCTGAACAGACCCTCTGGCTCATGTCCTAAATGGTGGATATCTATTTGGTATCTAAAGTCACATCGTTCATTACAAAAAATTCCCGAATTTCATGACCAAGTCAACATTGGCCTTCGTCTTCTTAAAAGCAAACGGCTCTTGGGAGGACGGGCAAGCCTCCATCTCGCCCCTGTAGGGGGTATAGCGCCCGTAAGATTTCTATCTCAGGAACCAATTTGAAAAGTCACTGGAAAATAGATTCCCCATTTTTATGGTTCGAGGATGTGGCCACCCATGACAAACTAGCTAAGAATGCCATCAAAGTCAACGGGCAGGCCTACGCTTAACATCTAAACTTTCCCTGCCTCCAAGAGCGATGGTAAGTCGGCTGGAAAGGGAACCAATCCCACCCGTCCAGCCGCTGCCCACAACATCTGATCAAAAGTCGCCATAGTTACCACCTCGCCCATCATCTCCTGCCAAAAGGAGGCTGCTGCCAGGTGGACTGCATCGTAGCCGCGCAGACCGTGCTCCCAGGCTAAAGTATCAGCGCGGGATACCACTATCTCCGTTATCTGCACCCGCACCAAGTCAGGCCACTCGTTTCTGAACATCTGGAGGCTTGCCAGGGCATCCTTTTCTTTTAGAACGCTCATCCGCACCGACCTGGCCAAGGCGGCTGCCACTTCCGCCCGGCTGATAATTGCTGTAGCTACTACCTCTGCCTTAGTTACCGCCTGGCCTACCTCCGCTGAGCCCAGCTCAGCCACGTACCGTTTTACCAGCGCGCTAGCGTCCAGGTATAGGATCATTCGCGATTCTCCAAGAGCAACTCGGCTACTGTGCGTCTACCTTGCGTTCGAGCTACCGGTGCCGTATCAGTCAGTTTACGCCCACTCCATGCCACCAGCCCAGCCTGGATCAATTCCTGCGTCCGGGACTCCACTGATGACCCTATCGGGATAATGCGCCCGACAGGTTTCCCCCGCTCAGTGATAATCAATGTAGTACCGGCCTTGACTTGCCGCATGTAGTTGCCTAGTCTCGCTTTCAGCTGTCGGATGCCTATTCTCGTCTGGATCATTGTAAAACCTCCTCATCATTGTGATCACATTATACTCTAAGAGACCACAATAGGCAAGTTTTAGTTTGGGGCCAAATTTTTTCAGAATTTACTGTTGGAAATGGGAACCAGTGGTTAGGCTAACTTATGGGGTAACGTGCACAGGAACATCAGTGTAGTAGTAAGTCGGTCTAGCAAAACCCCCTCGCGAAGAGCGGCTCTACAAGAAGTTTTTTTAACCTGGGCAGTTTAGGCTGTTATCTTCTCCTTCTCTGGCATCATGACCAGGTCAACATGGCCTTCGTCTTCTTAAAATCAGGACAATTAAAAAACCCGCCCCTGTTAGCGGATCTATAAGGAACAGCTAGAAGAAATTTTCTTGCTAGAGGCTGACCTTCTCTTTCTTTGCAACTTTATCCAAATACCACCACCAATGAGATGTGGACTTGCCAGCCGCTTGATTCATTTGCAGAAGAACACCGAGATTTTTGACTACTACTTCGGTTTTGTCCTTGAACTTAGAGTCGAGAATTTCCAGCTTTTCCTTAAGTCCAGAGCTGATCCCCTTCTGCTCAATAGTCTCCTCTATCTCATCCCGAATAGTGAGAACATAAGCTACTTCTTCGGGCTCATAGTCTTCAAGATAGTTAATTCCTTCTTCATAGATGTCTATTTGTTGCTCCAAAGTTAATTTGCTCATTTGAGAAATTCCTCAATATCTACCCAGTTTTTCATATTATCAAGATATCGCCTTAAGTCATCTATGGGATAAAATGATCTAACCCTACCTCCTCGACTTGCTACCAGTATATTATCATACTCCGGCGATTTTGTTGAGCCTATGAATATCCAAGCTATCTCTTTAGTTAGCGTGTCGATGCAGGTAAAAATCATCTTTGGGTTATAGCGTATATTGTCAATAATCTTTTCGCTCTCTTTGGGGGTCGGTAATCGCTTGAGAGCGCTGCTCAAAATCCATTGTTTCGTGTGTTGTTTGGATTTATTCTCAAGTTCTTGGGGACTAAGCATACGGGCAGACTGATGTTCTCTTATCCCTACAGCGATACTTAAGAATCTTGGTTCAATATGTAGGGCAATTTCTTTAATTGAACCACAACATATTGTAGGTATTCAGGTAAATGACGTTGTAGGGTTA
>NZ_BLRZ01000009.1 GCF_013281975.1 Candidatus Hakubella thermalkaliphila
GCTAGCTTCGGGGAGCTCTTCCCGCAGGCCTGGGTCATGCCCGGAAGACCCTGGGAGTTCTGGCCGGCGATGCTGTCATCGCGGTGGGAGGAGAGTTCGGAACTCTATCCGAGATCGGTCTGGCCCTCAAGTTCGGGAAGCCGGTTGTTGGCATCGAGACCTGGCTCTTGGATAAAGAGACACCTGTGGCTGATCCTATAATCAGGGCCAAAGATGCCGCCGAAGCAGTAGAGAAGGCTCTGGCTCTGATCCGAAAAGGTCCATGAAACCCCTGGTTTCTGTTATTAGATGCCCGGGATACGACCAGGAGATGGTCGATAGAGCAGTGAGGGCCAGCATTACCTCGGTCTGCGACCCCTCCGAAATAATTCGGCCGGGGCATCGGGTCTTAATCAAACCCAATCTTCTGGCCAAAGCCCGTCCGGAAAAGGCTGTGACCACCCACCCCAGCCTGGTGAGAGCACTGATCAATCTGGTCAAAGAGCTAGGAGCACACCCTGTAGTGGGAGATAGTCCGGGTGGAGTGAATACCGAGGCGGCTGTAAGGGGAATCTACAAGGAGTCAGGCATTGGAGAAGTGTGCCGGCAGGAGGGTGTCCCCATCGTCGACTTTGAGACCAATGTGGTAGAGGTGAACCTGCCCGGAGGGAAGCTATACCGGAAGATGACTGTGGCTCGGGCCTCCCGGGATGTGGATGCCATAATTACTGTCCCCAAACTTAAGACCCACGGGTTCATGATGCTGACCTGCTGCATCAAGATCCTTTTTGGGCTGGTACCAGGCCTCAGCAAAGCCAACTACCACCTCAAAATGTCCCGAAAAGAAGAATTTGCAGATATGCTTCTGGATCTCTATTCTTATGCAGCCCCCAGGCTGACCGTGGTGGATGGCGTGGTGGCCATGGAAGGTAACGGACCAGCCCAGGGCGTTCCCAGAAAGCTGGACCTTATCCTGGCCAGCACTGATAGCGTTGCTCTGGATGTGGTGGTTTCTGAGGTGATTGGCTACAGATTGGAGGATGTTCCTACTAACCTGGCGGCGGTGAAAAGAGGCCTGACCGGGGAACTTCAGGATCTGGAGATAGTGGGAGAAGATCTGGATGAGGTGCGGGTCTCTGATTTTGTCAAGCCGATTACCAGAGAAGTGGTAAGAGGGGTACCTCCCTTTCTGAAACATCTCCTCAAGGACATCTCCAGCGCCAAGCCGGTAAGCAACGAGAGCCGATGTACTTTGTGTAGAGTCTGTGTGGATAACTGTCCTTCTCAGGCTATGAGAGTAGAGAAGGAAAGAGTTCTCATCGACTATCAGGAATGTATAAGATGCTACTGCTGCGATGAGCTCTGTCCGGAAGGAGCTATTGAGCTTAGAGTGCACCCTCTGGCCAGACCCTTTGTCCATACAGGATCCTGAGGAGAGGGTTGTTGCGGAGTATGGTGGCCACGCTACTTGGCCGGCCCGAGCAATGAGGATGAGATAAATGTTGTCTGTTACCATGATGAAAAGGTAGGGAGTATGAGAATATTAATCGCCCCGGATAAATTCAAGGGATGTCTTTCTGCCCTGGAGGTAGCCCGGGCTGTGGAGAGGGGCATAAAGAAAGTAGATAGCTCCATTGAGACCATAATTTGTCCTATGGCTGATGGAGGAGAGGGTACGGTGGAGACTTTAGTGGAGGCCACCGGAGGACAGATAATAACTCTCGGCGTTACCGGTCCTCTGGGCGAAAGGGTTGAAGCTTACTACGGCATTCTGGGGGATGGGAAGACGGCCGTCATCGAGATGGCCTCAGCCTCCGGTCTTTGGTTGGTTCCTCAGGAAAAGAGAAATCCTCTGTTGACTACTACCTACGGCACAGGAGAACTGATCAGGGATGCCCTCCATCGAGAAGTTGAAAAGATTCTTATTGGCATAGGGGGCAGCGCCACCAATGACGGCGGGATGGGAGTGGCTCAGGCTCTCGGAGTAAAGTTCTATGATGAAAAGGGGCAGGAGCTGGGCCTGGGAGGCAAAGAGCTGGGGCGTATCGTAAAGATAGACCTGAGGGGTTTGGACCAAAGAGTAAGAAAAGTGGAGGTAGAGGTAGCCTGCGATGTAGAAAATCCCCTTTATGGTCCCAGAGGAGCTGCCTACATCTATGCTCCTCAGAAAGGAGCAACTCCGGAGATGGTAGACTTTCTGGATCGGGGACTCGTCCACTATGCCCGGAAGATCAAGGAATATCTGGGAAAGGAGATAGAGTATGTCCCCGGCTCTGGTGCGGCTGGGGGTCTAGGGGGAGGGCTGCTGGCCTTTCTGGATGCCAGGCTCCGGCCGGGGGTGGAGATAGTTAAAGATGCGGTGGGCTTCCGGGAGAAACTCGAGGGGGTACAACTGGTCATTACCGGAGAGGGAGCGCTGGATGAGCAGACTTTGAGTGGCAAAACCCCCATAGGTGTAGCCAGAGAGGCCCGAGAGATGCATATCCCCACCATAGCCTTCGCCGGATCAGTGGCTGAGAAAACTCAACTGTTTCATGAGGCAGGACTAGATGCGGTCTTTTCCATTGCCAGAGGTCCCTTGACTCTAGAAGAATCCATGGCCAGGGCAGCCTCTCTTCTACATAGCATGGTGGAGGAAGTCATGAGAGTCTATTTGCTGGAGCATAGATAGATGAATAATACAGATTGGTATCGCTTAACTATAAAAGAAGTCATTGAAACGCTGGGAACAGGCGAATCTGGATTGACCACTCAGGAGGCCAGGGCAAGGCTACTTAAATTTGGCCCGAATCAGATAAGGGAAGGGGAAAAGGCTTCTCCTTGGAAGATATTCTTAGGCCAATTTAAGAGTTTTCTTATTTTGGTTCTTATTATTGCCGCGGTTATCTCAGCGATGATTGGCAAACATCTTGAGGCAATTGCCATAATGGCGATTGTTATCTTAGCTGGGGGGTTAGGTTTTGTGCAAGAGTATCAGGCAGAGAGGGCGTTAGAGGCCTTGAAGAAAATGGCAGCCCTGAAAGCCCGGGTAATTAGAGAGGGCCAGGAGAAAGAGATAGCTGCTTCTGACCTTGTGCCTGGAGATGTAATCTCCTTGAGAACAGGAGACAGGGTTGCGGCTGATGCCCGACTCTTAGAAGCAATAAATCTAAAAGTAGATGAGGCGTCTTTAACGGGTGAGTCCCAGACTGTGGACAAAAGCAATCAGGTTATTCAGGAACAGAATGTCTCATTAGGCGATAGGAATAATATGGTCTTTATGGGAACTAATGTTACCTATGGTCGGGGCCAGGCGGTGGTGGTAGCTACAGGGATGCAGACAGAGTTCGGTAAGATTGCTCAGATGTTAGGAGAAATAGAAGAAAAACAGACTCCTTTGCAGATTAGTATAGACAGAGTCGCCAGGTGGATCGGCATATTTGCTTTAACAGTCTCTCTTCTTGTGGGCCTCTTGGGAGTTATCCAGGGACATCCCCTCCTGGAGATGTTTGTCTGGACAGTAGCCCTGGCAGTAGCTATAGTTCCCGAGGCATTGCCGGCCGTAATGACCATGACCTTAGCCATAGGGGTGCATCGGATGGTTAAGCGCCATGCCCTGATTAGAAAACTTCAGGCTGTGGAGACATTAGGTGCGGTTTCCATCATTTGTTCGGATAAGACAGGCACACTTACCGAGGATCAGATGACTGTAAGAAAAATCTGGGCTAATCACCGCTTCATTGAGGTCAGCGGGGCAGGTTACGAGCCCTCGGGTAATTTCTCTGCAGAGGAAGGACTTTTAGATAGTAATGATGAACACCTGAAACTCCTCTTAAGCGCATCTGTCCTATGTAATGATAGCCAGTTGAGTAATGAGAAAGGTTTATGGACCATAAAAGGAGACCCTACAGAAGGAGCATTGGTAGTAGCCGCGACTAAAGCCAAAATTGATGTCCGAGAATTAAGACGTAAGATACCGCGTATGGACGAAATTCCCTTTTCTTCGGAACGAAAAAGAATGACTACTATCCACTTAAACCACGAAGGTAATATTGCCTATAGCAAAGGAGCAGTAGAAATAATTTTACAAACCTGCGATTTTATTTATCAGGAGGGAAAAGAACGAGAAATCACCCCTAAAGACAAAGAGGTTATTCTCAAGGATGCTTACAGCATGAGTCAGGAGTCCCTGCGTGTCTTAGGTATAGCGTATCGGAAATTGGATAGCACCTATTCTAAAGATGAGGTAGAGTTCCATATGGTTTTTCTGGGGGCAGTGGGAATGATAGATCCTCCGCGTAGAGGCGTAAAGGAGGCAGTAGAAAGCTGCAGAAAAGCCGGGATCAAGGTAATTATGATTACTGGAGACCATAAACTGACGGCGGTGGCGATTGCTCAGGAATTAGGAATTCTAGAGAATGGACGCGTCTTGACGGGCACGGAATTAGATGCTCTGACAGAGAAAGAGTTTGAAAGAATAGTCGAGGATGTGCAGGTCTATGCCCGGGTTTCACCTGCTCATAAACTGCGCATAATTGATGCTCTGGCAAAAAAAGGGAAAGTTGTGGCTATGACTGGGGATGGAGTAAATGATGCACCAGCTTTAAAAAAAGCAGATATTGGCGTGGCCATGGGAATAACCGGCACGGATGTAAGCAAAGAGGCATCAGCTATGATTTTGACTGACGACAACTTTGTCTCTATTGTTAAGGCAGTAGAAGAAGGAAGGACAATATTTGCCAATATTAGAAAATTTCTTACCTATTTACTTGCAGGTAATATGGGAGCAGTCTTCGCCTATGTAGTGGCCCTTCTTTTGAAGTTACCTCTTCCCCTGACCGCGCTACAGATTCTTTATATCAACTTGATTATGGACGGCCCAAAAGCAGTTGCTTTGGGACTTGAGCCGCCAGAGCCAGGTATAATGGAACAGCCTCCGCGTAATCCTAAAGTAAATATATTTAGTCGTCAATCTTTGGGTTATATTCTCGGAGGGGGTTTTTGGATTGGTGTGGTGGCGTTGGGAGTGTTTGTCTGGACGCTGGGATCAGGTAGTAGTGGAGATTTTCAAAGGCTTTCAGAGCACCAACTACAATATGCTATGACTATGTTTTTTGTTACTTTGACTATGGTCAGGACCTTTCATGCCTTCAATTGCCGTTCTATGGATACATCGGTATTCAAATTAGGACTCCTCAGTAATAAATGGTTAATATTAGCCTTTTTTGTCACCATTCTAACCATTTTGCCCATACTATATGTACCCTTTTTGCAAAATATATTTAAGGTAGTGCCTTTAAATCTTAAAGATTGGTTAATTGCCACTTCAGTCAGTGTTACAGTTTTAATCGTGGTTGAAATAGTAAAATTATTACAAAGGGCTAGAAGGAGGACAAGTCAGAGGTGACAGCGTTATGAAGACAGCGGCTATACTTCAGCAGCGGAAAGGTGAAAGTAACATAGGACTGGAGTCGCAGCGGATTAATGAACCAGGAAGTAGTAGACCAGGAAGACCAAACCTGCACTCCAGCAGTAATAGGAGAAGATAGAAAGGGGTCTTTTTCTGACTACTTTCAGGAGAATTCGGATAGAGATGGCTCCGGAGACAAAAGCTGATACAATGCCGACTATCAGGGGGAGGGTTAGACTGAAGCTCTCCGCTTTCAGGAAGAGATCTCTGCCTTCATAGAGGGCAGTGCCGACAATAATCGGGATGGCCAAAAGGAAGGAGAAGCGCGCCGCATCATTCCGTTTTACCCCTCTCAAGAGAGCGAAGGATATAGTTGCTCCCGAACGGGAGATACCCGGAGCAATAGCCAGAGCCTGCCCCACTCCAATAATAAGGGAATCGATCCAGGAGAGTCTCATCAGGTCTTTGGTCTGAGTCGCCCACCTTTCCGAAAGATACATCAACAGGCCAGTGGCCAGGAGTAAATAGGAGACGGATAGTGGGTTATTGAAAAGATCCTCAAAGAACCTTTTGGCGCTGATGCCGATGATAACTGCTGGTAGGGTCGCCAGAAGGAGAAAGAGAGCCAGTTGGCCCATGGGGTCATCCCTTCTTCCTCCGAAAACAAGTCTGAAAAATCCTTGAATAAGCATCCCTATTTCCTTCCAGAAAAGAAAAATTACGGCCAGGATAGTCCCAAAGTGGACCATGATGTTGAAGCTCAGAGAGGGGTTGTCCCACCCCAGAAGATAAGGTAAGAGAACCAGGTGGGCCGAGCTACTTATGGGAATGAATTCCGTAGCACCCTGTACCAGGCCCAGGATGAGAGCCTGGAAGATGTTCACTCTGACTCCTTCTTGGCCAGGTTGATTTGCGTTTTCACCATTCGCCAACTGATGAAACTACGCAGGTTTCGATAAGCTTGTAGAGGGGAACTACTATCGCTTCTATGCCTGGACTCCTCATCCGACAAACTGGTTCTGAATTTACAGGATTGCTTTGAGGATAACGGGGCTTATTTTAACATAACCAGTAGTGGTGGCAAAGAGAAAGTTTGGAATTGAGGGGTCAGGTAGCCCATTTTTGATGCTTGCCCGCTGTTCTTGCCACTTTTCCCAATCTTGACGGTTTCCCGGTAATACAGTAACTTCCTTATATTGGGTTCTTGCTGAGACTCATAAGGTAGTTACGTTTCTGCTGAGGACAGGGGTCTCTCACATTTGCGGGAATCAATGGAAAAGGGGCGTTACCTATACCTAAGATCTCAAGAGAGGAGATTCATTGATATCCGATAGCACTACCAAGAAGGTTCTGGCCCGAGCTCTCCGATCCGGCGGTGATTTCGCCGAGATTTACGTCGAGGATAGGTCAAGCAACTCTTTGAGGCTGGAGGATTCCAAAATCGAGAGGGCTTCCAGCGGGCGAGAGGTGGGAGTGGGCATCAGGCTTCGGGTAGAGGAGAGAACCTTCTATGCCTATACCAATGATCTGACAGAGAAGGGACTCCTAACCACAGCGGATACCTTGCTAGCTGCCCTGGACAGCTCATCTCTGACCAAAATCCTGAACTTAAAAGCGAAGGAGGCCAGAAGCTGCCGGGGCCAGGATACTATTATGCCCCAGGAGGTACCTCAGGAGGATAAAGTAGCTCTTCTGAAAAAAACGGATCAGGCAGCGCGGCAGGTCAGCCATGAGGTAATTCAGGTCATAGCCTGGTACAGTGATGAGATACAAAAAGTCCTGATAGCCAATTCTCGGGGACTCCTGGTGGAAGATGAGCGCATCAGAACCAGGTTTATCATTTACGTCATAGCCAGGAGAAAAGAGATTATTCAGACCGGCTATAAGCCCCTGGCCTACCTTCAGGGCTATGAGGCTTTGGATCAACATCCTCCCCAGGAGGCAGCGATCACGGCGGCCAGGGCTGCGGTAACCATGTTAGATGCCATAGCGGCTCCCTCAGGAAGAATGCCTGTAGTTATCGCCAAAGGAAGCGGCGGCACCATCTTCCACGAAGCCTGTGGTCACGGTCTGGAGGCAGACCACATCTACAAAAATGCCTCTGTTTATGCCGGCAAGAGGGGGCAAAGGGTGGCTAGCGAGATCGTTACGGCCATGGATGATGCCACCCTGAAGAATTCCTGGGGCTCCTTCGGCTTTGACGATGAGGGTAATCCAGCCCAAAGTACGCTGCTTATTGAACAGGGGATTCTCAGAAATTACCTCTATGACGGTTATTGGGCGGAGAGGATGGGAGAGAGAGCGACGGGCAACGGCAGACGGCAATCTTATCAGCATCTTCCCATTCCCAGGATGACCAACACCTATATCTGCAATGGCCAGATTGAGCCGGCAGATATAATCAAAGCTACCGAAAAGGGTTTTTATGCCCACACTCTCTCTGGAGGGCAGGTCGATCCGGCCACAGGCGATTTTGTCTTCGGGGTCAGCGAGGGCTATTTGATAGAAAGAGGTGAAATTTCAACCCCGGTCAGGGGAGCCACTCTCATCGGCAACGGCCCCCGGATTCTGTTCGAGATCGACATGATCGGAAATGACCTGGAAATCTCACCGGGCACTTGTGGGAAAGAGGGACAGGGAATCCCCGATGGAAGCGGCTGTCCCACTCTACGAGTGAGAGAGCTAACCGTGGGCGGGACCCAAGGAGGAATATAGAGATGCGTGCCTCTGAGATCTGTGAGAAGATCATAAAGTCAGGCCAGAGAAGAGGTGTTCAGGAAATAGAGGTTTACCTGGAGAGCTCCCGCAGCCAGCGGATAAAGGTATTCCAGGGCAAAGCTGAATCGGTCTCTACTTCGAAGTCCCTGGGCGTGGGCACCCGGGTATTTGTAAATAAAGCCCTGGGCTATGCTTTTACCACCGAATTAGATGATAGATCTCTAGAGGAATGCCTCAGTGCAGCTTTCTCCAATGCCCGGGCCACGGAGGCAGATTTACATAACGCTCTGCCCGAAGTGGAGAAGCCCCCATCCCTGGATATTTACAGAGAGTCCCTGGCCCAGACATCCACCGAAACCAAGATCGATCTGGCCCTCAGTCTGGAACAGCTTGCCTTTGACTACAGCCCCAAAGTAAAAGAGGTGGACCTTCTGATCTACTCCGATGGCATCACCGAAGTGACCATCGCTAATTCCAAAGGTTTTTATGGCCACTACAGGAGATCTGACTGTTTTATCTACCTTCACGTTCTGGCCCAACAGAATAGTGACATCTCCAGTGCCAGTGCCTATGCCGTGGGCCGAGAGCTGGCTGACCTGTCGATGGAAAAAACGGCTGAGGAGGCAGCTTCCAAGGCCATCATGCTTCTGGGTGCCCAACCGGTCAGGACAGCCGTGGTCCCTGTACTTCTGGACCCGGAGGTAGCTGCCGAGGTCATAGGAGTCATCGCCGGAGCTCTCTCCGCGGAGGCGGTTCAGAAAGGGAGGTCCCTTTTTGCTGACAAATTAGGGCACCAGATTGCGGCAAACCTGGTTCATATAGTGGATGACGGTACTCTCCCGGAGGGATTGGGAAGTAACCCTTTTGACGGTGAGGGTGTTCCCAAAGGGAAGACTCCGGTAATAGATAGCGGCATCCTCTCCACTTTCTTACACAATACCTGCACTGCCCGCAGGGCTGGCTGCAGGTCCACCGGCAACGCCTCCCGCCCTTCCTTTAGAGGAGCTCCGGAGGTAGGCATCTCCAACTTCGTGCTCCTGCCCAGCATCACGCCAAGAGAAGATCTTTTGGGATCGATAAAGGAGGGCTTTCTGGTTATGGAGATCCAGGGCGTACATTCTGGAGCGAATCCTGTCTCCGGAGAGTTCTCCGTAGGCGCTAAAGGCATGTGGATCAAAAATGGCCAGCTCAGCATGCCGGTCAAAGAGGTTACCATAGCCTCGGATATCCTTTCTATGCTCAAGGACATCGATGGGGTAGCCTCTGATCTGAGACTATTTCCCGTAGGGGGCTCCGTAGGCTCGCCTACCCTTCTTGTGCGAAAGATGACTGTGGCCGGCA
Source organism: Candidatus Hakubella thermalkaliphila (assembly GCF_013281975.1). GTDB lineage: Bacteria > Actinomycetota > Humimicrobiia > Hakubellales > Hakubellaceae > Hakubella > Hakubella thermalkaliphila. The sequence goes on from NZ_BLRZ01000009.1 coordinate 9,428, forward strand.
GGTAGCCATTACTCAACCGTATTGGTTGCACCCCGCTTGTCTTGAGGCGAGGCTAAAACCGGAAATCTGCACCTCACTCTGCTGGCTATGAGCACCCTTATTCCTCCTCCTTTTCTGATCAATGTCGGGACTCAATGGAGGAGCTACGATCTTTCAACGGAGACAGAAAATGGTAAACTAAAAGCTATCGATCTTTATAAAAAAAGAGACGAAACAGTATGGAGGCTGTCTAAAAACTCCAATTTCAAAAACTCATCTCCCACTTCGCCCCCAAAAAGGAGCTAATTTCGCATAAAACTTCCCACATTGACCTCAAAATCAGATCTCATGTAGGAGTAATTCCCCACCTTGGGCAAAATGCCCTTAGTTTTTGGACACCCTCTATGGAGAAGCTTGTTCCTGAGTTAACAATAAGATCTGCCAGGAAGGAAGATCTCCCCGCCCTGGCCGAGATATTCGAAGAAGGCTTCAACCGGGAACTTATAGCTGTCCTGGGACGAACTCCCAGGAGGAAGCTGGGCGAGGATCTATTTTCTTTTCTAATAGATATCCCGGGAGAGGAAGCCATCGTGGCTACGGTAGCAGATAAGGTGGTCGGATATATAATAGTTTCCCATAATACTTCTCAACTCTTTCGAAAGTTCTTCACCGGAGGCTACTGGTTAAAATGGAAGTTTGCCTGGTTGAGAGGGGAGTACGGATTCAGGTGGGTTCCCCTAGTAAGAGTGCTTAGAGATAAACTGATCTTCCTGAGATCCAAAGAAAAAGGCATTGAGTCCGAGTCCAGGGTTCTTTGCATAGCGGTGAAAAAGGAGTTTCAGGGAAGAGGGGTAGGTGCTTCTCTCATCCGAGAAGGAATGGAAATATTAAAGAATAAAGGCGCAGCTGCTGTACGCCTGGAAGTCCGGACTGACAACCTTCCGGCTCGCCGGTTGTACCAAAAAAGTGGTTTCCGGGAGGTAGGCAAGATGAAGATCAGCGGGGGAGAATTGATGATTATGGAGAGGACAATACGATAGGCAGTATTTGGGCCTTTTTACAGACGGTTATCTCGGATCTACAGATTTCTGGGGGCTTTGGAATCGGTATGTCCTTTGAAAGTTTGGGCATACTCTTTGCCGCAGCCCCCATGCTTGTAGTGGCTAGGGCCAGGTCTTCCAGCGATCCAATCACCTATCTTTTGTCAGTCCTTTTTGGAAGCATCGGTGCTACTTTGGGCTCTATGCTCCGTTTGACGTGGCGGGGGCTGGAGACGGAACTATGGACGGGATCTTGAGGCACAGTCAACCGAAAGGGGCAAAGCGGCCAGGCCTGTTCTACTGTCACCGCCCCAGGCCTCGACCCTACCGGTGAGGGATTCATTAACAATGAAACTATTTCGAAAGGAGTAAGAGTTGTGAGTTCTACTGGACAGGAAAGTGGAGAGAACCCTGCGGGCAAACCAGGAAGTTTAACTTTATTCCAAAGTTTAACTTACAGTGTGGGAACCTTAGGAGCCAACTTAATCACCCAGACTATAGTTCTCTGGGCCATATATTACTATGCTCCTGCTGAAGAGAGAGGATTATTCATTTATGCTCCCATTGCCGCTTTAGGTTTTGCGATGGCCTTTGGGAGAATTATTGACTCTATCGCCGGCCCCTTAGTGGGCTATTGGAGTGATAAGACTAAAAGTAAGTGTGGTAGAAGAATTCCTTTTGTTTTGTTTGGGAGTCTACCTTTAGTTTTATTCTTCGTTGCTCTCTGGTATCCACCGGTAGCACAGAAATCAATGATTAATGTCTTATATTTTGCTTTAATTTTAGGCGCCTTCTTTTTCTTTTATACGATTGTAATTGCTCCTTATCTATCTCTTTTACCAGAGATTACAGAAAGTAAAGATGAAAGAATAAATTTAGTTACCTATCGAGCCTATTTTCTGGTGTTAGGGCTTTTTATGGCTTTCTTAGGATCCGGAATTTTAATTCAAGAATTTGGTTTTAAAATTATGGGAATAATTATGGGAATAACTGCTTTAATAAGTTTTTATATTTCTATTGCCTTCATAAAAGAGACCCCTCACAGCAAGGCAAAGGAAATAGACTTATCTTTTACTCAATGCCTGATCTATTCTTTTAAAAACAAGCCTTTCCTTTATTATTTATGTTGTATAGGTTTTTTCTGGCTGGGATTTAATATAGCTTTAGTCTCAATACCTTATATGGTAGTAGTGATAATGAAATCTACGGAGGAATGGGTAGGTTATTCCTCTGGAATATTACTTTTAGTCTCAGTATTATTTTTCCCCCTGGTTAATTTTTTAGCGCGAAAATATGGTAAAAAAATAGTTTTCTTAGGCGCCATGTTTCTTTTAAGTATAATCTTACCTCTGGTTTTACTAATTGGGAAAATTCCGCTATCTACTCCTTTTTATCAAGGACTGCTCTATGCAGCTATAATTGGAATACCTGTTGCCGGTCTTTTACTTCTACCTTATGCCATTTTAGCGGATATAATTGATTATGACGGGAAGCGGACAGGATTAAGAAGGGAAGCAATGTATATGGGAGTTCAAGGATTAATAACTAAAGGAGCCACTGCCTTTGCTTCTGTAATTGCCACTCAAATCTTATCTAAATTTGGAAATACCTTTGATAAGCCCTTCGGTATATACCTCTGCGGTCCCGTGGCTGCTCTCCTTACCTTGATTGGTTTTATTATTTTTCTACACTATCCTTTCAGAGAATAATTTTTCACTCTTTTGTACCAATTGCTAAGAGCGCATCACCTGGGTTTAAGAGTCCAATAAGGGGTAAAATTTTAGGCTCTTTTAGACCAAAGTATTGCAGCCAGGCGCTCCGTCAGCCGCTTTTCGTTCCTCTATTAACTCTCCGTATAGCTCTAACATCCTCTTGGCAAGATGGTCTATTGAGTACAACTGGGAAGTTTTCAGACCGCCCTGCGAAAGCCGCTGGTGGAGCTCTTGGTTATCCAGAATGGCCTCGATTCTTTCATTGAACACAGTCGCATCTCTCGGTGCAAGAAAGCCGTTTGACCCACTTTGCACCAGGTCCCGAACCCCGATGGCATCGACGGCCACCACAGGTGTGCCGGCTCCCATGGCCTCCACCAACACCAGTCCCTGAGTCTCGCCATAGGAGGCAAAAGCAAATACGTTAGCGGCTGCGTAATAGTGCTGAATTTGATCGTAAGGCACCGCTCCAGTCAGAATCACGTATCTGCTGATATCGAGCTGATCTATCAGGTCGGGGATCTCCCGGTTTTCCAGATCTCCGGTCAGCATCAACAGAACATCTCTTCTCCGGGCTAAAAGGTGATGGAAGCTTCTCAGGATGAAATCTACTCCCTTTTCCCGGGACATTCTGCCCAGGTAGAGAACCAGTTTTTTATCTCCGGATATTCCATACCGATCCCGGACTGCTTGAGGATTGAGATCTTGAAATCTGGATAGATCAAGGCCGGTGGGCAAGATCTCCACTTTGGCCCTCACCCCTCTTGCCATTACCAACTCATAAACACTCCTGGTGGGAACGATGACCAGATCGCTTTTGTTGGCAAAGGAGATGCTTCTTTGAATTGAACCCCATCTGACCACAGACTTGGGGAGGGGGATATAGTGGTAGAAGTTCTCATATATGGAATGGTGGGTGAAAACCAGTGGAATACCCAGCTTTTTGGCCAGATTAGCTCCATGGGGTCCCAAAAGCCAGGGATGGTGAGCATGGATCAGATTCAGGCCGATCTCCCGGGCTATTCCATCCACCCGGAGAGAAAAAGTTATAGGCAATCTGAACCGAGGACTGACGAAAGCAGGGATGGACGGATATCGGAAGACATATCCATCATCTTCCTGATCCGGATGCCAGGGAGCAAAGATATAGACCTCATGCCCCAGTTTTCTAAACTCCCCGGTAAAAGCATCAATGGAGGTCGTCGGTCCCGATAATAAGGGTCTGTAATTGCAGGTGAAAATCCCGATCTTCATATCGGATGAGAATTATAGCTTAGTTAGTCACAATTATCCACTCTCCGAATTTGGGCCAGCAGGGCATGTACAATCCGATACGAACTTCCTTCATTAAGTGGAGTATCTCCGTGGCTGGTGCGGGGTGAGCGAGAAACTCGGTGCAGGTCACTAAGCAGAGTGTACGACTTTGTCCCATCATCAGATGTGGTATTATATCCCTGGGCAACGGAGAGGAAGTTTTTTGAGGAGAAAGGACTGGCCTTCTCTGAGCCGAAAAAGAGGATAGGGATGGCAAAAATCGAGATAAGGGCCTCGAATTTTAACTACGAAGCCTTACAGTTAGTCAGAGGAGCCATAGAAAGTAAGATGGCCCGGATTCGCCTGGGGCTAGAGATAACCCGGAAGAAACTCGCCAAATTTGAGGCCAAGTACCAGGTCCCCTCGGAAAAGTTCATATCGGAGATGGCAGCGGAAGACCTTTTCGAAGGAGATATGGAGTATGTAGAGTGGGCTGGGGAGTATAGAATTCTACAGAAACTGAAGGAGGACTTGGAGCGGCTAGAGGCGGTTGAATATGCTGATTTTTGAGATCGGCCCAAGGCCAGGCTGCTGACTATCCTATAAGGACGAAGCTAAGCTGAAAGCGGTGGCTGCCCGTCTGGGCATCCTAGCCGACGGCAAGGCCGTCGACGAGCTGGCCAAAGAGGTGGCCCAGGCAGCCCTGGCTGACTTTTCCGAAAAGCAAACACCAGTGGCCTGGGCCGTAACCAACGTCACCCAGGGCCGGGTGGAGACTTTTCTCAGACATGGGGTCGTGCCCACGGGCATTGACTCGGTCATCTCCGAGGTCATGCAGCGCACCTCCTATGGGTGTGACGCCGACCCGGTCAACCTGCTCCTGGGCGGGGTCAAGTGCGCCCTGGCCGACTTCGCGGGCATGCATATGGCCACCGACCTGGCCGACATTCTCTTCGGCACTCCCAAACCGGTGATCACCCAGGCCAACCTGGGTGTGCTCAAGCCTGATGCGGTCAACATGGCTGTGCACGGCCACAATCCTGTGCTGTCCGATATCATTGCCCAGGTAGCCCATGAACTGGACCAGGAAGCCAGGGCCGCCGGAGCGCCGGCAGGGGTGAATCTGGTGGGCATCTGCTGTACTGGCAACGAGGTGCTCATGCGGCACGGCATCCCCTCAGCTACCCACTCGGTCTCACAGGAGCTGGCTGTGCTGACCGGAGCGCTGGAGGCCATAGTAGTGGACTATCAGTGTATTATGCCCGGGCTGGCTATGGCCGCCGAGTGCTATCACACCCGCCTGATCACCATCATGCCCATTGTCAAGATCTCCGGCGCCACCCACATTGAGTTTAGTGAGGAGAAGGCGCGCGAAACGGCGCTGAAGATCATCCGCCAGGGGATCGAGGCCTTCAAGCAGCGCGACCCCAAGAAGGTTAACATTCCGCCCCATCAGAGCACGGCTGTGGCTGGCTTTCCTACTGAGGTCATCGTGGGAGCCTTGAGCCAGGTGAACGCTGAGGATCCCCTGAAACCCTTGATTGACAACATCGTCAACGGTAACGTCCAGGGGGTATGCCTGTTTGCCGGGTGTAACAATGTACGGGTGCCCCAGGATAGTGGCTATATCGCCATGGCTAAGGAGCTGGCCAGCAAGAACGTGCTTCTCCTGGCCACTGGTTGCGGGGCTGGGGCTTTTGCTCGCCATGGGCTTCTGACCGGCGATGCGACCAGCGAGTACGCTGGAGACGGCCTGAAAGCGGTGCTGACGGCTGTGGGTCAGGCAGCGGGGCTGGGCGGCCCGTTGCCTCTGGTGCTGCACATGGGCTCCTGCGTGGATAACACTCGTGCCGCTGATGTGGCGGTGGCTGTGGCCAATAAACTGGGTGTTGATCTGGACAGGCTCCCGGTTGTGGGCAGCGCACCTGAGGCGACCACGGAGAAAGCCATTGCCATCGGCACCTGGGCGGTGGCAGCGGGGCTCCCCACCCACGTGGGGGTGGTACCACCGGTGTTAGGTGGTCCCACCGTAGCTAAAGTGCTCACTGAGGACCTTAAATCACTCTTCGGCGGCTACTTCATCGTCGAGACAGATCCGGTGACAGCAGCAGAGAAGCTGCTCGGGGCGATAGAGGAGAGAAGGAGGGGATTGGCGATATGAAAGAGATCTTCGTACGTCTGAATAGATGTACCGGTTGCCACTCCTGCCAGCTCGCCTGCGCGGTGGAACATTCTGCTTCCAAGAGTCTCTTTGCTGCCATAACTGAAACACCGCGGCCCCGCTATCGGTTGTACGTGGAGCTGGGCAATGGAGAGAAGGTGCCACTGCTATGCCGCCACTGCGATCCGGCGCCGTGCCTGGAAGCCTGTATGAGCGGAGCTATCTATCGGGACGAGCGGGGAGTGGTATTGGGCCGGGACCAGAGCTGTGTGGGTTGCTGGAACTGTATGATGGCCTGTCCCTACGGAGTGGTGGGCTGGCAAAAGGAGCGGCGCATTGCTGTCAAGTGCGACCTCTGCCCAGATCTGGAGGTGCCAGCCTGTGTTAAGGCCTGTCCGACTAAGGCGCTAGTTTACGCCGAGGCTGAGGAGTTCACTGGCGGCGTGCGGCGGGCTGCGGCAGGGGTCATTGCTCGGGCTGCCGCGGCAGGAGGGTGATAACCATGCGTTACGTGATCATCGGAAACAGTGCCGCAGGTAATGCTGCGGCCCGGGCCATCCGAACTAGCGATCCGGGAGGCGAGGTTACGCTCATTGGCGACGAAGCTCGCCCCGCCTACTACCGGCCCCTTATTCCCTTTCTTATTGACCGGGAACGGCCGGAGGCAGATCTCTTCCGCGATGAGCTACACCTGCCTCAGGGTGTGGCTCTGCACCTGGGCCGCCGAGCTACCAGGATCGACCCAAGTGACAAAACTGTGTTGCTTGACGATGGTCAGCAGATACTCTACGACCAGCTTCTTCTGGCCACGGGCAGCTCTGCAGTCCGGCCACCCATCGTCGGAGTTGAGGACCCCGGCGTCTTCGTGCTGCGCCAGTGGGACGATGCCCTGGCCATCCGCCAGCGGAGGCCCGGTGGCAATGAAGACCGCCGAGGCCCTGCTGAGACGGGGGGTGTCGGTCACGCTGGTGGTGAGCTCCCCGCAGATTCTCTCCCAGATGTTGGATGATACGGCTGCAGGGATGGTCAGACAGCAGGTTGAGGCTACTGGTGTTTGCGTAATAACTGGCTGCGATGTTATGGAGATTGGTCGAGGATCGGAGGGCGAGGAGGTAGTTCTGAGCACTGGCCAGACTTTGCTGGCACATCTCGTGGTGATAGGGAAAGGAGTTGTTCCCAATGTGGAGCTGGCTCGAGATGCCGGGATTGGCGTGGGGGGATACTGGTAGATAAGTATCTTCAGACCAGCATACCGGATACCTACGCTGCTGGCGATGTAGTGGAGACGGCCGATATTGTTACTGGGGAGAGTATCGTGAGTGGTACCTGGACCAACGCCACCGAGATGGGTCGCATCGCCGGGGAGAACATGGCTGGTGGGGTCACAGAATACGAAGGTGCCTTCAAGCGGCTCAACGCCTTGGAAGTGGCGGGTATTCCAGTCATCGCTGTAGGAGTGGTGGACCTGCCACCAGATAAGGGCTATCAGGTCTACACTAGCCGGCGGGGCGACACCTACCGCAAGCTGGTACTATGGGACAACGTGTTGGTGGGGGCCTTGTTGGTAGGGGAGATCGAGGGAGCGGGTGTGTTCACCGGGCTAATCAAGCGTCGGGCTGACCTGGGCGACCTGGCCCGACGCCTGGCTGAACCTCGATTCAGCTACGCGCCCTTCCTTCGTCTGGAAACAGCCAAGGCCGAGGCCTATGCGTGTTGAAGGTAGAGATCTGAGGGCGTGGAAGGCTTGTGGCTTTCGGCGCCCTCAGAACGACTTGTGCAGTAGTTTAAGATGCTTGAGGAGATGGGTTTTGGGGCTGGCCGGAGAGATATCTTAAAAAACTCTGCCGCCTCTGTGGTGACAATTTGTCTAGTTTCCTAATAGTTACTCCGGTATTTGCTCCAACTCCCCTATTTTCAGGCTGACCCAGAAGAGCACCACGCCGCAGAGAGAGGTTCTCCATCTTCGAGTTTTTCTGTCATCTCATAGTAAAGCCGTGTCTTGACCCAGCACCACTATTGGTATATCATACCCTCAATGAAGGCAAAACTCATAAGACCCAATAAGGTCTATGATGAGGATGGTAATATCATTGAGGTCAAGATGTGGAGAGTCGATCCTTCTTCTGATAAATTTCACGGCTATAAGTACTCTCTTGTCTATATAGTAGGGGGAGAAAGGGTTATAGGCTACGACAATGGAGAAGGTAGGGGAGACCACAGGCACTATAGCAACAGAATGGAGCCCTATAAGTTTAGGGGACTGAAAAAGCTTACAGAGGACTTTTACAGAGACGTTGAAAGATATAGGGAGGAAAGTCTATGAGAGTAAAGAAGATTAAAGTGGGCATAAGGGAAGTCAAAGAAGTTCTGGAGGATTTTGTAAGGGCTGGAGAGGCTATTGAAGAAGGAGAGGAAGTAAAAAAGGAGGTTGGAATCTACTTTGAGAGCATAGAGGCCTTCAGGAAGGCTTTGACTCCCAAGAGATTGGAGCTCATTCACCTTATAAAGGAACATAGTCCTCAGAGCATACACGAGCTTTCAAAATTAGCCGAAAGAGATATCAAGAATGTAGCGGACGATGTGGAGCTCCTGACCAATCTGGGGCTGGTCGAGGTCAGAAGGAGGAAGGAAGGCAGAAAAGAGATAGCCCCAAAGGTGAAATATGATGCCATAGAACTGAGGATAGCAGTTTAGGATTAGAAGCATTTAGGGTAGCGGCCCGGTGGAGGATCATCTTATTGACCAGCCCAGGGGCAGTTTTTAAAGGAGAAAGGGAGCGCTTTCTTATGAAACCTAAACGATATATCGTCTGGTCAACTGACCGAGAGATTGATCTTTCAGACCCCTGGCAAAGAAAGTGGTATATCCAACAGGTTCTATCCTATGGGAGAGCTGAAGATGTAGCCCAATTGGACTGGAAAGAAATAAGATCCATCCTGCCGGAACTACAGTTGCCTCAAGAGGTTCGCAGATTATGGGAGGACTATTTTGAGTATTCTGAAAAGTAGAGGAAGAGGTACAATGGTCAAAACGATATCTTCTTTGCTCCAGGAAATCATGGAACAACCCCAGGTAATCCGCCACTTGCTTCAGACCGAGGCCGGGAGGGTTAGTGAAGTTGCGGGAAAGATACGGGCCCGCAGCCTAGAATTTATATTCATTGCCGCCCGTGGTACCTCTGACAATGCCGCCACCTATGCCAAATACCTTTTTGGTGCCATCAATCATCTGCCGGTGGCTCTGGCTGCTCCTTCCCTCTTTACTCTTTATAAGTCACCCCCCAGGCTGGCGCAAGCTTTGGTCATGGGGATCTCTCAGTCAGGTCAGTCTCCTGACATTGTAGCTGTGGTTCGGCAAGGCCGTCGCCAGGGAGCGCTTACCGTGGCTATTACCAATGAGGGGGATTCACCTCTGGCCCGAGCTGCAGAGTACACCCTTCTTTGCCGGGCTGGTGAAGAGAAAAGTGTTGCTGCCACCAAGACTTACACTACCCAACTGGCCTTGTTGGCCCTGCTTTCCGCCGAGCTCAATGGGGAGGAGTCGATGTTGAAGGAGCTTAAAAGTCTCCCTTCTCATCTGGAGAAGGTCCTTTCTCTGGATGAGGTGATACGGGAGTACAGCCAGAGATATCGCTATGCAGAAAGGTGTGTGGTCATTGGGCGAGGATACAATTATGCTACGGCTCTGGAGATAGCCCTCAAGCTCAAGGAGACCAGCCACATCGTGGCTGAACCTTATTCCGCTGCTGATTTCTGGCATGGCCCTATAGCTATGGTGGAGAGAGATCTGCCAGTGATTATGATTGCCCCCCGGGAAGCACTCTTGTCGAGATGCAGCGACTGGCCAAGAAGGTGGGATCTCGGGGAGCGGAATTGATGATTATCTCCGACGATGAAAAGATGCTGGAGCTGGCTCATCTTCCCCTGAAAGTTCCGGTGAGTGTACCAGAGGTCTTTTCGCCCCTGCCCTATGTCATGGCCGGACAACTTCTTGCTTATCATGTGGCCCGCATAAAGGGCTATGACCCTGCTCACCCTAGGGGCTTGAGGAAAGTCACTCTGACCCGATAGTTAACTGAGCCTCCCCATGGCTGAAGCCACGGGTTCCAGAGGGAACACCCCCCAGCCTCTCCCGGGCTCTCGCCGTTCCCTTTCGAGGAGGCTACGACATCCTGGGCCTAAAGCTTTGGGCTATAACCTTTTTCTGCGAGCGAATCACTCTATTCCTCTCGGGCGTCCCGATTGAGTCGAAACCTTGCGGCGGAATTGCAGGCGTGTGCCTGGCTGCCTTACAACTCATCAGGCAACTGCCTTAGTTGCGCCAGGCTGAAGACAGGACCATCCACACAGACGTATTTGGGGCCGATGTTGCATCGCCCACATTTTCCGATCCCGCACTTCATCCTTTTTTCCAGGGTGGTTATGATCTGATCGTCCTTGAAACCCAGGGCCTCCAGTTCCTGAAGCACCAGCTTGATCATAATAGGTGGTCCACAGGTGACTGCCACCGCATTCTTGGGGGATGGTGCCACTTCCTTCAGGACTGTGGGGACGAAACCCACTCTCTTATCCCAGCCGGGAAACTCTCTGTCGACAGTCAGAATGAGATCCACATCATTTCTCTTCTCCCATTCTTCCCGGTCCTCCTGGTAACAAAGGTCCTGAGGTGACCGGGCACCATAGATGATGGTTATCTCATTGTAGTCATCTCTGGTATCCAGCATATACTGGATCAAGGATCTCAGAGGGGCTATGCCAATGCCCCCTCCTATTATGACTACGTTCTTACCCTTCATGTCCTGGTAAGGAAACCAGTTTCCCAGAGGTCCGCGCAGTCCTATCTGGTCACCTACAGCCAGGTCGTGGAGAGCTGAGGTTACTTCGCCGGCTTTCATGACGCTGAACTGGAGAGTCTCTCTGCGGGTAGGGGAATTAGCCAGGCCAAAGGTGGCCTCTCCCACCCCAAAGAGGGAGAGCTGAGCTACCTGCCCCGGCTCAAAAGCGAAATTTTCCATGTGTCTGGTATCGTTCAGCACCAGGTAGAAGGATTTTATGTTTCCAGTCTCTACCACGATTTTCTTTATGGTGGCGATTTGGGGAAGATAGGGGTTTTTAGGCCCTACTACATTTTCCGCCATATCCCATGACCTCCAGGGAGAAAGATTATTATCATCTTTCCAGGTGCTCCCTTGAAAATAACCCAATTTTCATGCGACGTGGTGCGCCGCGGTGCATGGGCGATTCCTTTAGAACTTCTCGGATATCGATCCCTGCTGGACAGGAAAGGATGCAGCGGCCACAGCCTACACACAAAAACTCTCCATATAGAGAGGGGTAGTAGCTGAACTTGTGGTTAAATCTCTGGCGAAACCTTTGCAATTTCAGAGATCTGGGATTATGTCCGCTGGTCTCCAGAGTGAAGAGGGGATACATGCAGGAGTCCCATGTCCTTATCCTCTGCCCGGACAGTCCCCTCTGTTCATCAGTGATGTTAAAACAATGACAGGTGGGGCAGACATAGGTGCAGATGCCACAGTTAAGGCAAGGGGCCGAAAGTTCTGACCACAGCTCGTTCTCGAAGTTGTCCATGAGCCTTTTCTCTATTCCGTTCAGATCCAGGGCCAGGGTAAGGCTCTCCGCTGCTCTTTTCTTTACCGCTTCGGCCTGTTCCTCATTTTCTTGGGTGGAATTCTGAAACAGATTCAGGGCTATAATATTCTTGCCTTTCTCAGACACTCCCTCGGCCAGGAATCCTCCCTCAATTTGCGTAAGGAGGATATCCGAGCCCTCTCTGTCCGAAGGGCTACCTCCCACAGAGGTGCAGAAGCAGGTCTTTTGGGGACGGGCGCAGGTCAGGGAGATCAGGGTCAGATTTCCCCTTCTTGCTCCATAGTAGGGATCTGGATACCTGTCATCCAGATAGACTTTGTCCAAGAGAAGGTGGGCTCGAGCGTCGCAGGGCCGGAGTCCGAAAACGATGGTCTCTTTCTCTTTTGGCTCACACTGGAGGGCTACTTTATTGGGCTCCGAACTTTCTGTTTCTTTCTCATAGCCGAAGCTTAATAGCGTCTCCGTCTGGGGGAAAGCAGCTTCTTTGGCCGAAAGTCGGCTCAGGTTAGCCAGATCAAGATGCACATCCTCTCCGAAGTCTTGAAACAGGATCATGGCTTCAGACTTGGCTGGAACTATCAGTTTCCTGTTCCGGCTCAGCTCCTCTAGCAGATCCTGTAGTCTTTCTGATGGTAGAAATTTCAGAGTCATTGTTACCCTATCCTGTCCTCAGAACTTCTCGTCTTTCTTGAAAGTGAGAAGTGGAGGTACATCTTCTACTTTCATTCCCGGGATATAGTCGAAAAGTTGTTGGGTGATCATAGAAGTCTTGCGAAATATTTTGGAGATGGGGATATCTACCGGGCAGACCCGCTCGCACTCCTGGCATCCGGTGCAGCGTCCCACCACGTGCATGGCTCTAATCATGTGGTACATGAAATTATTGAGAGCATCTGTTTGCTGGCCCAGCCAGTGGGGCTGTCTGGTATCAGCCAGGCAATTATCCTGGCAGTAGCACAGAGGGCAGGCATTTCGGCAGGCATAACACCTTATACATTTTTCGAACTGGGCGGTCCAGAAGTCGAAGAGTTCAGCAGGCTCTTTTTGCTCCAGTTCCACAATATCGAAGTCTTTCTCTTTCTGCTCCAGTTCGAGAGATAGGGGGCCCTGGATCATGATATCTACCACAAGAGGCTCCCGGGTCTCACACCACAGACATTTTTCAAAGACTACATCTTCCAGATGGTAACTTTCTTCCCCCTGGGCCAGATGGACTTTCAACTTCTTGTCTCTTACCTCGGCCAGATAGGTCTCCAGAGGGTCAAAGAGCTTTTCTATCTTCTTAAAGGAGATCATGCCGCGGCACGGTACTCCGATCAGGATTAGATTTTCTCTCTTCAGTATTCCTTCCTGAAGGAGTTGGACCACCGATCGACAGTCGCATCCTTTGACTATTAACCCCACTTTTTGGTCGATTCCTATTTTCTGATCGGACTTTTTGACATAGTTGGCCAGGTTAGGGGCACAGAAATCATTGTAAACGAGCCGATCTACCTCTTTAGGGTTTCTGATAAACAGAGGGCGGGCTGAAAGAGGAGTAAGTCCCTCCTGGTAACCGACCACGTAGGCTACTTCATCCAGTATTTTTTTAACTTCTTCTTTTAGCCTGGACTCCACTTCTTTCATTCTGCTAACCTTAGACTCCTGACGTCCACCAGGAGGTTCTCGCTAATTACTCTTTTGCCAAACAGCATCGGACTTGGAATTTTCTTAGGGTGATGCTCTCCAAATGCCCTTGTGTCTGGTTGCCCCGGTATGAAGTCTCAGAAAGGCATCTCTGCCTCCCCAACTCACAGATGACCAGAAGCCCTTGCAAGTTTTCCCTAAAATATGACTTTTAAGATACCTCTACATGTTTCTTAATCGGCCCCAACTCTCTTATCTTTTCCGTGAACTCGGTAATGAGAGCCTGCCACTCCTGGGCTTCGGTGGCAGAGATCCAACTATATCTGAATCTTTGGGGATCTATTCCCATAAAGGGCAGAAAATGTCCCAGAACCTCCAATCTGCGGCGGGCATAATAGTTGCCTTCGGCGTAATGGCAGTCTCCAGGATGGCAGCCCGAGATCAGGACTCCATCGGCCCCCTCATTGAAGGCTTTAAGAGGGTAGAGGGGGTTGATCCACCCAGAGCAGGGTATTCTGATGATCCGTACCTGGGGAGGCTGTTTCAGGCGGGCTGTTCCGGCGGCATCCGCCCCACCATAGGAGCACCAGTTGCAGAGGAAGGCCACGATCTTTATTCCATTTTTCTGGTCTAAGGTATTACTGATGTCCATAAATTTTCTCTGCCTTCTAGCCGAGAGTTCCTGTTCCCCTGTTAGCCCTATTGGCGTCCCTGCAAAAAGGGCCCAACTTTAGTATTTGACCCCATCCTGCGAATCTAAATCGGACGGCAAATTGACCCAAAATCTGGTTTTGCAGTTCCGTCCTTATTTCATTCTGGCTTATTTCCTAACCAGAAAACTCTTCGTTAATGCCTTACACTTCAGGCCTAATGCTTATAGTAACAGTGCCTCCATCTCCGCCAGTATCTGCTCATCAGTAAACCCATTTACCTTTATGGCCCCGGTGGGGCAGGCCACTCCGCACAGGCCACATCCCTTACAGACGGTGCTGATGACATTGGATACCATTATTCCGTCTCGGAGCTCCTGACGCTGGATGGCGCTGAAGGGACACACAGCCTCACACTTGAAGCAACCCACACATCTCTTGATCTCCACACTGGCCACTATGGGGCTGGCCTCCAGCTCGTCCTTGGCCAGAAGGCCCAGGGCTTTGGCGGCGGCAGCACTTCCTTGAGCCACGGAGGCAGGAATATCCATAGGGGCCTGGCAGGCTCCAGCCAGAAATACCCCGGTAGTGTTGGTCTCCACAGGTCTGAGTTTGGGGTGACTCTCCACAAAGAAACCATACTGATCATAGGAGATATTGAGCTTTTGAGCCAGCTCAGGTGCATCTTGGGGAGGTGCTATCCCCACAGCCAGAACAACCAGATCAGCTTCTATCTCAATAGGCATGCCCAAAAGAGTGTCGGTACCCTTAACTACCAGCTTTTTACCCTTCTGGTATATTTTGGACACTCTGCCTCTCACGTACTGGGCTCCATACTCTTCCCGGGCCCGATCTACGAACTCCTCATATCCCTTTCCTCCGGCTCTGATATCGATATAAAAGAGGTAACTGGTGGAATCGGGAATATGCTCTTTGGTAAGGATAGCCTGTTTGGCCATGGCCATGCAGCAGGCTACCGAGCAATAGGATCTGCCTTTAGCCCGGTCCCGGGAGCCGACGCAGGAAATAAAAACTATGGTTTTGGGTTCTTCGCCATCGGAGGGCCTCTTTATGTGTCCCATGGTGGGACCGGAAGCAGAGACCATTCTCTCGTACTGAAGCGAAGTTATGACGTCTTTATACTTTCCAAAGCCATACTCCAGATAGGCAATGGGATCAAAGGCCTCATATCCGGTAGCCACCACGATGGCCCCAACTTTTCTTTCTATGATCTGGTCCTGATCATCAAAGTTGATAGCTTCGAACTGGCAGACCTTTTCGCAGACCCGGCATTTTCCTTTCAGGAAAAAGTGACAGAAATCCTTCTTGATAGTAACTTTCTTAGGTACAGCCTGGGGGAAGGGAAGACTTATGGCCTTAGTTCTCCCCAGGCCCTGGTTGAACTTATCGTAGATCCGGGCCGGGCATTTACCCACACACTCCTCACATCCCGTGCATTTGCTCCAGTCCACGTAAGTGGCTTTCCTTCTGATCTTGACATCGAAATTGCCCACATATCCCTTAACTTCTTCCACCTCATGGTAAGCCAGAAGCTCGATACTTTCATTTACCGCCACATCCACCATTCTGGGGGTAAGAATGCAACTGGAGCAGTCCAGGGTGGGGAAAGTCTTGTCCAGCCTGGCCATGTTGCCGCCAATGGTCTGGTCCTTTTCTACCAAAGTTACCCTGTGGCCTCCCTGGGCGGCGTCCAGAGCAGCCTGGATGCCGGCTATCCCGCCCCCAATAACCAGGACGTCCTTGTTCACCTTGAAGAAGGAAGGGAAAAGCTCCTGGTCCCTGCTTACCTTGAAGACACCTTTCCTGACCAGATCAATAGCCTTCCTTGTAGCTGCCTCCTTGTCGGAATGGATCCAGGAGCACTGCTCCCGAATATTGGCCATCTCCACCAGATAGGGATTGAGCCCAGCCTGCCTGGCAGCCCGGCGGAAGGTCTCTTCATGCATTTTGGGAGAGCAGGACGATACTACCACCCGGTCCAGACTGTACTCTTGGATAGCCGTTTTGATCAAATCCTGTCCGCTCTCGGCGCACAGGTAGGTGTAATCAGTGGCATAGACCACATGGGGAAAGCCCCTTGCTGCTTCCACCACCCGGGGACAGTCCACCGTGCCCGCAATGTTGCTACCACAGTGACAGACGAAGACACCTATTCTCATAAGAAGCTACCCGCTTTTTCGCAGAAAAATTTAGTCTGGTAAAAGAATTTCCTGATGTTCATGGTCTAGTTTTGAAAGCTCCAGAATAACTTGCCATTCTGCCTTATTCGACTTGAACTCACATATCCAGAGAAAATTCCTCTTCGTTGAAGGCGTTCATCTTGCTCCGGAACTTACTGCCTGGGTGGCTCCTGGCAGCTTCCTGAATTTGACAAAATGTTTGTCCAACCATAGCTCCTTGGAAGAATGGCCGAAGGCCAATCCCATAAGCTGGGTCAGGTAAAGAATCGGAATATTATAGCGCGTTCCGTATCTGGCATTAACCTGAAGCTGCCTCAGGTCCAGGTTTTGCTGGCACAGGGGGCAGGCTACCGCAATCACATCCGCCCCTACCAAAGTGGCCATCTCTAAGAGCTCGTTAGCCAGTCTCAGAACCAGATCCACTCTGGCCAATCCAAAAGCGGCTCCGCAACAATAGGTCTTAAGAGGATAGTCTACCAGTTCCGCACCCAGGGGAGCCAAAATCTCTTCCATAGAGGTGGGGTCTTCTGGATTTTGAAAGTCATTGATGTCAGCCGGACGGGCGTTCATGCACCCGTAGTAACAGGCCACTCGCAGCCCTTCTAAGGGGATTTTGACCCGGCAGGAGATCAGCTCTCGGTCTACATCCTGATAAAGGACCTGGAGAAGAGATTTAACCTGTACCCCTTTGTGGTAGGGCTTCTCCAGGAGATTGTTAATCTCTCTGAGGTGATCGGGATTGTCCTTCATCTCCAGATCCGCCTCTTTCAGGCGGTTGAAGCACTTGGGGCACGGCGCCATCACATTCAGTTTGAAGCTCTCGGCCAGGGCCAGATTACGGGCGGAAAGAGCGGAGGAGAGCATATGGTCTACCTGGCAGGCCGGAGCAGCCCCACAGCAATTCCAGTCCGGGATTTCTACTAACTCTATGTCCAGATCCTGGCACACCAATCGGGTGGATACATTGTACTCCCTGGCCAGGGATTCTAAAGAACAACCCGGATAATAGGCGTACTTGATAGTCACTTTTAGCGCTTACCTTTCCTTGAGCTCCTCAGGCGGTCGAAGATCTTTCTGATCTCTCTCCTTCCTTTGATCCGGTGGGGCAGAAATCGGAGCTTACCCGTAGCCAGGAGCCGGGGGCCAATATCGGCATTATTGAACAGGTCTCCTGATTTGAGATTGTAGGTGCCGACCAGCCCGGCCTCAAAGATGCGGCCGTATCTGGCCACTGAATTTACGAAAGTCTCCTGGGCCAGGCGTATCTTATGGTCAGCTACATAGCCTTCCTGTCTGGCCTTGATCAGAAGTACGCTCATCAATTTGGCGATGTCGATTTCTTTGGGGCAGCGGATCGTGCAGGTATAGCACGTGGCGCAGTACCACAGGCTTTCAGAGCGTAGAACCATCTCCTTTTGCCCTAACTGCATCAGGCGAAGGATCTGATTAGGGGTGTAATCAAAAGAGAAGGAGAGGGGACAGTCTGCGGTGCACTTCCCGCATTGGTAGCACGCTGCAACAGCAGTGTCGATCTCGCTTTCTACCTCGGCCACAAATTCTCTATCTACCGTGCGAGTCTGGCCCTTTAGTCTCAAAAACACTCCTATCAGAGGATAGCTACAACTTTGTTATAAATTTCTCATGCTTCGAAAGAAAATAACACATTTATATTTTTGATGCAAGGAAGGGGCGATCGTGGAACTATAGAGGCTGTCCGGAAACTAGGATTTAGGAATGAGAGGCGAACTCGGTGCATCACGTAAAAATGTACTCGAAAGGCGATTTAAATTCAGGGGGGAAGCAGCTATAATGGAAGGCAAAACAGAGGGATTATGAGGAGGTAATCGTGCCCTATCTGGACTATAATCAATCAAACGGCTATTTGCTTCCACCCTATCTGGAGGAACTAATCTCTGCTGACCATGTAGCGAGGGTGGTGAACAAAGTGGTTGATTTGCTGGATATCCGAGAGCTGACTTCTCAGGAGAAAATCGAGGGTCGCCCAGCATACCACCCCAGAATGATGCTGAAGATCCTAATTTATGCTTATAGCCAGAAGATGCCCTCCAGCCGTGTCATCGCCAGAAGGTGTGCTGAAGACGTAGTCTTCATGTGGCTTTCTGGCACCCAGAAGCCAGACTTTCGTACTATTAGTGACTTTCGCAAGAACAACATCAAGGTGCTGAAGAAGCTCTTCAAGCAAGTAGTGCAAATTTGCCAGAAGTTGGGGATGGTAAGCCTGGGACTGGTTGCCATAGATGGGA
>NZ_BLRZ01000010.1 GCF_013281975.1 Candidatus Hakubella thermalkaliphila
CAGGCCTCCTCCCACAATGGCTATGGCGGGAAGCATGCCCACCTCCGGATCTCCCAGGTGCATGGAGCCCCAGGCGGGGCGAGTCCGCCCGCTGGGGATTTTCCAGAAATCCACCTCCAAAGCCCAGAATAACCGGAGACCTGGTCTCCTCCGCCGCATCCATCACTGCTTCCAGAGACTGCAGATTCCAGGCCTCAAAGTAACCTACGGCATAGCCGCCCTTTTCTGCCTCAGCTAACAAGTTTGGCATAGATACAAGAGTCATTTATCCTTCTTTCCGCCCGTACTTGGTAAATAGTGGCTCTTCTCATAAATAACATATCGCAAAACTACTGCATCCAGACATAGGCACGGTCCGGACTGTTAAGGTAAGAGATGCCACGTTGGATGGCAGTGTCTGCCCTTCTACCTTTTGATAATCACTGTTATGTAATACGGTAAGACCAAGGACACCGAACCATGGTCCTACAATAGTTATTTACGCGAAAACGCACTAGCTGCCTGTGTGTTACCATTGGCTACCGGTATTCTGTAATGGGCAACCGGTTATTCTTCAGAAACTCCTTGGCCTGTGCCGCTGAAAATACCCCAGTAGTACAGCCTAACTTGGTCACCGCTGAAGCGCCCACGGCGGAGGCCAGCTCCAGGGTCCTTTTAAGATCCCAGCCCCAGAGCATTCCGGAGATAAAGCCAGCATCAAAGGCATCTCCAGCACCGGAGGGATCAACCACCGGCAGGTGGAAAATATCTGCCCGCAGAGTCAGATCCTTGGTCTTGAGCAGGGTACCCTTCTCCCCCATGGTGATAACTACCGTGTCACAGCCCTGCTCCAGAAATATTTGAGCCTGCTCTTCTGGCTCACCTTGACCGGTCAGAAGCCTGGCTTCATCATCATTGGGCAGAAAGACATCGGTATGGGCCAGTGCTTCTGCCAGATGAAAGCCAAGGTCATAGCTGAAGGCACCGGAGGGGACAATAACGTCCAGCACCGTGCTCAGGCCCTTTTCCTTAGCATACTTTAAGAGAGAGACCAGGGACTTCTGATCTAAGCGGGGGAGGCCCAGGTATCCTCCTACATAGAGGATCTTGCCCTGACTCACCACCTCCAGGTCGATATCATCATAGCTAAGGTCAGCATTGGCACCCAGGGTATGGATGAATCGCCTATCCTCGGATATAACTGGAATGATCATGGTCTTGGAGGTACCGACCTCTGTTGACCTGGTGATCCCCTTGGTGTCCGGGCCCTTGCTGGCCAGGTCATCGATGATGAACTGCCCAAAAGCATCGCTGCCCACTTTGCCCATCACCGTTACTCTGGTTCCTAACTTGGATAGGGAAACAGCCGTATTGGCCGCACAGCCACCCACCTGAAGGATAATCTCATCCACCAGCTTGAGCTCTCCGGCGGTGGGGAGCGCATCCAGGGGGCTACAGAAAACGTCGGCCACCAGGATGCCTAGACAGATAACATCTACCTTTTCCCCGGACATTTTATCCTTGCCTCCTCTCTCTTAAGTGTCCTTTCTTGCTCTGGTACCCTCCGAGATCTTCGGTCTCTGGCCTTTTAGGAAATTTTTTGCCTCTCTAATGTGCCTCTACCCTACAATTATACTTAGCCGAGAGTGTAGCCAGGTGGTTCTGGCTATGGATGCAGCTCCACTATCTCCTCCCACATAACGAATAATTGGTTAGGGCTCATATTTTGCGATAGTAGGTGCGTTCAAATTAATATCCGGACCGAAGAACTTAATTAATACCAATTCCTGGGAGCCAGTATTTTCAATCACAAGTGGCCTGGTTGCTTTTTCATGGCAAACCAGAAGCTCGTCTGATCCAAATTCACCCGCTTTAACCTCCTGCCCATCGTAGCGCCCCTGGCCCTGCCAGACCAGGACGCTGTAAACGCCGCTGTCCAGGCTGGTAAATTTTTGAGCTGGCTTTACTGCCAGCTTTTTGCCGCTGAATTTAGTGGTGTTGTAGTAGATCCAGTGCTCCTCACCTCCAGCTTGCCTGCTTCCCTCCACCAGTAGCGGGGGCAGATGCCGATTTTCGTAGAAGAAGGGATCACCGCTGATCTCCCAATTAATCTGATCCAGGATGATTCTTTCCCCCCATTTTTCCTGATCTTCCTGGCGTACGTCTTTAAACAGCAGTTTTTTAGAAATTATTTTCCCCGCTACTAAAGCTTGTAGTAGGGCAAAGACGTCTGAGTCTTCCTGCAGCTCGATGGTTAGAGCAGTGCCAGGGGCGTGCAGGACCCCGGCGGGAAGATGGAAACCTTCTCCGGCTACATTGAGGTAGGCCCTAGAGTGCTTAAGAATCAGGTCGCTATTCCACCCCACCAGGTAGGGAAGCAAAATGTCGTATTTTTTCTGATCTCTAATATAGGGATGAACTCCAAAGAAGGTCTCCGGATGGGGACCCAAGTCTGGGCCTTCGGGAAAATAGTAAGCTTCCTCTTTGGGATTGCGACCCACCCGGGCCGCATCTTTAGCCATCTGGTGAAGGTGGTAGGGGATGCGGTCGCCAAAGTCAAAGATCTTGGCCAGCCTCCCCAGGCCTTTGTGGCTTTGGGCATATTCTTTTCCCAGGATCAGATCGCCTGCCACCTCCACTGCTTCCTTTAGGGTTAGGCGATCCTTCCCTTCGGTCTTCAGATAGCTTAAGCCTTCATCGGGTGGGCCCACCAGGTTGTCGGCTTTGGTGGTGGAGGCTAACCAACGTTCGGAGATCCAGCCTCGCTCACCCACCTCATACTCACTTTCTTTGAGTCCTAGCCTGTAGCCCGGCGGCAAGAAATCCCGGGCCACCCAGGCTGGCTCCAGGGGAAGGATACCGTTGTTCTTCTCCAGCAGTTTTTCTACCAAATGGCGTCTATGTGCGGTCATAGGCTGTATCCTCCTATTATTTCAAAACACCAGAAATCTATTCCATACCAGCAGTGTTGACCTCAAGCGCAAAGAGTGCCGCGGTGGCAGTCGAAAACAGTACCACCTCGGTTAAAAAGAGAGCTTAGTTTTACGGCTCTCTCTAGATCTTTTCAAACTTTATCCAGTATCTCCAGGCCCGTCCTGACGCTATGGGGTAGGCCTCTTGCCTGCAGGCGATGCTTGAGCATCTTCTCCAGCGCATAGGCCAGGACCTAGATGAAGACATACTTTCAGTTGATTCTAATCAGATATTTCCCGTACTTCTTAGCTGTCTCTACCATGGCCAGGTAGTTTTCTGGCTTTACTGAATGGTGAATGCTATTGCTGGAGGAGAGGATGTGCCCTCCTCCGGGGGAGACCTTGCTTAACCCTACAGCGATACTTAAGAATCTTGGTTCAATATGTAGGGCAATTTCTTTAATTGAACCACAACATATTGTAGGTATTCAGGTAAATGACGTTGTAGGGTTAAGACTTTTTTGACCTCCTCCACTACCCTCTCCGGAGGATCTAAGCTCAGGAGGTCTCCACAGTCTACCCCACCGATGACACAAATCCTGTCCCCGTAATTTTGCTTTACCGCGGCTATGTCCATGCCGGCCGCAGCATCCAGAGGATGAAGAGCATCAATTCCAGTACCTACAATCATATCCAGAAGTAAATTGATGTCCCCACAGCAGTGCTTGATGCAGTAGGCGCCCTTGTCTTTGATGGCCTTAACTACCTCTTGAAGGCCAGGCAGGAAAAACTCCTCAAACTGAGCGGGAGACATGAGAGGACCCATCGAGGATCCGTAGTCATCTCCCAGGACCACAAAGTCAGCTCCTAAATCTATGGCCTTCTCGGCTAGAGCCACGTTGTGCTCCACCGAGATCTGAACCAGCTCTTTGACCATAGGGGGATTAAGAGGGTGTCCAAAAACTAAGGGCATTTTGCCCAAGGTGGGGAATTACTCCTACATGAGATCTGATTTTGGGGTCAATGTGGGAAGTTTTATGCGAAATTAGCTCCTTTTTGGGGGCGAAGTGGGAGATGAGTTTTTGAAATTGGAGTTTTTAGACAGCCTCTTAAGCATCAAATCCATAAGCAGATTTTCCATACCCCGCAGATACCAGGGATAATTGAAGGAGTCATGGAGGTGAATACCCACGGCTTTCTTTCCTTTGAAGCGATCTAAAAGCTGGTACAGAGAGCTAAACCTCCGCTCAGCCTGGGGATCTGGAGGAACATAGCGCTTCAGATCTTCCTCGCTTTTTATGGGACCCTCCAGGGGAATGGGTATCTCCTGCTCGGTATATTGCCTCAGGATGCCCCACTCATCTCTGACTATTCTTTTATTTTCATCGATCACCTTCTGTTCATACATGCGGGAAGGGGTATGGGTGAGTACCAGATCCAGGCCCACGTATTCCGCAAAGTCCTCATAACTGGAGCCGGGAAGGATCTTATCCGTGACCCGGTGATCAATTAGGAGCTCAAAAAGAGGTATTCGGTCAGGTTCCTTTCGCTCTAAGGCCAATATGGCCCGTTGGAGAGAGGTCATCTCGCACACAGTCCCTTCCTTCCGAGTCTAATATACCAAAAGGTCATGGTAAGGAAAACTATATCGAATCATGCTACTTGAAGTTTAGGGCTGTAGGGGGTACCGCCGAAACTCCTTGGCCGCCTCATAAAGAGCCAGGGTGTTTTCCGGAGGGACATTGGCCTGGATGTTGTGAATCTGGGTGAAGACAAAGCCACCGCCAGGAGCGAAGATGCGCATGCGCTCCCGCACATGCTCCCGAATCTCCTCGGCTCTGGCCCGGGGAAGGACAGACTGAGTATCACATCCTCCTCCCCAAAAGGTAAGATACTTGCCGAACTGCCTCTTCAGCCAGACGGGGTCCATTCCGTAGGCTGAGGTCTGCACTGGATTTAAGATATTTACCCCTATCTCAATAAGATCAGGGATGATCTCGTAGATGGATCCACAGGAGTGCAGGAAGACCAACATCTGGCTGTGGCGGTGAATATACTCATAGAGCTGAGTTTGGCGGGGTTTGATCACCTGCCGGTAGAGCTGGGGTGATATCTGGAGGCCAGTCTGCGTCCCCAGGTCATCTCCCATCTGGATGATATGCACATGCCCCTGCACTGCCCGGATGTAGCGTTTTAGATTTTCGAGATAGTTCTCCACCAGCCGGTCCAAAAAATACTCTATCATCTCCCGGTTAGCCAGGATGTCGGTCATGAACTTTTGCCAGCCGAAGGCGAACTGACCCCCTTCCAGAATATTGCCCCCAAAGGCCCCCAGGATGGCTTTGTCTGTATTCTCATAAAGACGGAGGGAGTTCTCCTGTAGCCAGGTGAACTCCTCCTCCCCTATTAGCTCCAGAGGGTTCTCTTTCAGGTATCTTTGCACCTCCTCTACGCTCTGGGCATGCTGCAAGGGGAAATGCACCATGTCGAAATAGAGAGCTCCCCTGGGCATACGGGCACACAGGTCGCCATCCCAGACCTCATAGGAGCCGGGCTCATATTCGATAGGGTTGAAATCCTGGGGCACCTTACAGAGCGAGCCATCGGGCAAGTGCCACTCCTTCCAGGCGGTGATCTTGATGCCCAGGGCTGGCTTCAATCGGTGGAGCTGTACTACATCTCCTTCCATCCTGTCGATGATCTCCAGCTCCGGATCGGCCAGCATCTGGAAGAGATCATACACTCTGGTCTCGCCCCTATTGATGCCTAGATACGCCTTTAGCCCATTGTAGGCCATCGCCATGATCCCAGTGGAGCGCATGGCCCCAAAATCGATGGGAACCATGTCTGGTTCCTCGTAACTCAGGGCAGTAAGAACACGTTCCCTCGAATTCATGTTGCTCTCCTTCCTCCTAGGCATGCTATTCCCAGCTACCACACAGCAGCATATTGGATGCCTTTTGGCGTGGCTCGACTTGAAGTCGCGGGTGAGTGCCGCGATTTCTCACAAATCACTGTCCAAATTTTGCCCCTCCCATTGCGTCTAGTGACTTCCGTCTCCGATTCTAACGCGTCCGCTTCGCCCGACACTCTGCACCCTTAGCTGCACACAGCAATTTAACCTCAACATCTTCGACATCCACATCAGTTTGACCTTCGTACTACCTCCACGTGGTCGTTGGCTGTCCGGACCAAGGGACCAGCCACATTTTGACCCCAGGAGTCCCTAGAAAGCCTTCCTTTCCAGCGACTTTAGCCGACAGGCTCAGCCAAAGCCTATAAACCGTAACGTCGGACTGCTCGAGCGGGCCTGCACAAGCCTCCTGGTGATGATCACATTCCCTGGCCCCCAGGGAGCAACTCTTGCCAAAACCTCCTCCACCTCGCTTGTTTGTTCCCTCATCCTTCGTGCTTTGTAAGAGCAGTTATTGCTGACACCAATACTAATGCCCAATCGCAGCCTTCTTAGCTTCCGCCTATGATCAAAAACCTTCGCTTCCGCGAGCGGATAGCACTCCATGTCAAACCAGTGATCGTTCGCAGGCATTTTTGCGATCACGCTACTGCCATCGACTGTCGCCCTCCTCCCATCGGCCAGAAGCACAGGATCAAATCCCTTTGGGACGAGTAGATCGTATCCGTCAGGCGCTGTTTAGTCCTTCCACTCCCTTACATTTAGCCTAAGATTGGGCTCATGCTGACAAAGCTGGATGACATAAGCGTGAAGTTCTTCCATCACCGCTGGTTCGGGTTCGGCAAGCTACTGCATTAAGTAGTAGAGCTTGACCTTCCCATCGCTCACGCCCAGTTCCTGCCGCAGTTTCACGTATGCTCCAACCGGTACCCCTATTGAGCGCATGGCTCCGAAGTCAACCGGAACACGGTCAGCCTCCTCGTGATCCCATGCTGGCAGGACACTTCGTCGGGGAGTTGTGTGATCGCGCTTTTTCGAATTCTCGCTATGATGTTTCGGCACGGTCACTCACCTGCCGTTTGAAGCGCAAGTCCTTGGATAAAGTAACGGCGTAATAGGATAAACAGTACAACTGTCGGCACAGAGGCCACAATAGCTCCACCCATCAGACCGGGAATGTTTGTGCCAACACCTGCTCTGAAACCCTGCAACTGCGCCAACCCGACCATTATTGGCCGCGACTCCGGGGACGCGGTCAATAAGAGTCCGAAAAGGAGGTCGTTCCACACCCAAGTGAACTGGAACAAAAATACTACCGCCGCGGCGGGGATTGATATCGGCATAAATATATTCCAGTACGCGCGGAGGTCTTTGCAGCCGTCAATCCTCGCAGCTTCGTGCAGTTCGTGCGGAATGGTACTGAAAAAGGATCTGAAGATAAAGGTAGCGAAGGGAGTACAGATTGCGATGTAGAAGAGCCGACTTGACAAACGGAGGTCATTACGCTAGTGTTTTGATACATCAGTTCCTCCCGCTTCTCGTCTCGCCCTTCTTTCTCTCCTAATCTCCTCAACTAAAGTAATTATATAACGGGAAAAGAGTTCCTTGATGAAATAACCCATTTCTTTGTAACCCATAATCCTGGCAGACACATAGATACCCATAAAGCAGGGGCAAAAGAGAGGATCATTCAGCGATACCCTCTTCAGGCTCATCTTGTATTGGAAGAGACTAGTCATAGTTATTTCATTAAATCATCAAGGGAAACGCCAAGCGCGTCCGCCAGTTTTTTGACCGTTTTAACCCTACAACGTCATTTACCTGAATACCTACAATATGTTCTGGCTCAATTAAAGAAATTGCCCTACATATTGAACTAAGATTCTTAAGTATCGCTGTAGGGTTAATAGTGGGATTGGGGGTAGAGCCCGCCTCGATTTTGGCAACGGTATGAAATGCCAAATTTCACTTTTGGAAGAATTGGCGGAGAGAGTGGGATTCGAACCCACGGTGCCCCGGCAGGAGCACACGGCATTTCCAGTGCCGCCCGTTCGGCCACTCCGGCATCTCTCCGTGCCATACCCGGCTTCTCTTTTAAGCCTCCTCCAGTCTCTCTGTGCCTTGTTACTCCAAATCTAGAATTTTCGTCCGTCCAATACCCCTTACCCCTGAAAGATTGCAAAAATGACTACAAAACCCTCACAAACAGCAAAGAAACCTGTTTCCAAAGTAACAGTATCCCACCCTGTAAAACAAAGCCATTTATGAGCGTGGCCTATTGCTACGCTTAATTTTATATCTTAAATTATATCTTAACCTCTCAAAGAAATCCTGCATCAGCTGGGCTGCTTCCCCCTCACAGACCCCTGCTGTTATCTGGACTCGATGATTCAGGCGAGGGTCATTAACGATGTTGTAAAGGGTTCCTGCACTACCTGCCCTCTCGTCTCTGACTCCGTAGACTAGCCTGTCAATTCTAGCCAGATAGATGGCTCCCGCACACATGGGGCAGGGCTCTATGGTCACATAAAGAGTAAGACCAGATAGACGCCAGCTCTTGAGCTTCCGGGCGGCCTTCCTGATACATAGAATTTCTGCATGAGCAGTGGGGTCCTGGTCGCTTTCCCTTCTGTTAAAGGCTCTGGCGATCACCTCTTCTTCTCTCACTATGACCGCACCTATGGGAACCTCTTTTCGGGAGAAGGCGAGCCTGGCCTGGGCCAGAGCCAGGTGCATGAAGTGTTCGTCCTGGTTAGTAGTTGTGTTCGGAGTTACTAACATTTAGGTCCTATAATTTTACGGTATAAGACTAGTAGACTGTAAAGAATCGCTCCATCAATTACACTCCAGCGTAATTAAAATGCAAAACTAATAACATCATAATGTAATTGCATTTAAATTTCACGTCTCACCCCTTCTTACAAGTCACTCATGCCGCCTACAGCGGCACCACGAAAGAATGAAAAACCTATTTTCAGGATAGGTAAATTCTCTATTTCCATTTTCCATTATGTCTCCAAATGCACTATCCAGAAGGGTTCTAAGCAACTTCTGCGACCTTAGGATTCTTGAATCTTCAGAAAAAGGGAAGGGGAACAATCCACTGAGTAAAGCAGGATTGAAAATGGAGATACGAAAATAGCGTCTGACCAGGAGAAATGTGGTGCGCCCGAGAGGATTCGAACCTCCGACCTACGGATTCGTAGTCCGCCGCTCTGTCCACCTGAGCTACGAGCGCAAATTCTGGCGGAGGAGGAGGGATTTGAACCCTCGAAGGAGGTTATTACCCCCTTAATCGCTTAGCAGGCGATCGCCTTCGGCCAACCTAGGCTACTCCTCCCCTGTCAATACTTTACATACGTTATCTCTATCGCATATTTTCTCAACATCTCTCTCGGGTGTCAATTCAGCACATTGGCGGAGGGGGAGGGATTTGAACCCCCGAAGGACATTAAAGCCCTTAACGGTTTTCAAGACCGCCGCAATAGGCCACTCTGCCACCCCTCCTGACCACAGGAGAGTTCAAGCTCTTTGTTCTCGGATTTTGCCTGGGAAGCACGTTCCCCATTTTTATCGTTCGAGGATGCGGCCCCGAATAGGGATAGTTTACCACACGCCCAATAACCCTCTCAATACTCGCTGAATTAATGAACAAGGAGCCAGTTTGGTGCCTCGCTTTGGTCTCTATATACAGAGGCAAATCTGGTTTCGTATGCCTCAGGACCTCTTGCGAGGCAGGAAGGGGATGGTTTTCTCTCCGTCCAGATAGGGCTGGAGGATCTCAGGGATCAAGACCGTCCCGTCAGCTTGCTGGTAATTCTCCAGAATAGCTATGAGAGTCCGGCCAACGGCGCAGGCGGTGCTATTCATGGTATGCACAAAACGGATTTTCCCGTTGTCCCGATAGCGAATATTCAGTCTCCTGGATTGAAAGTCGGTATCGTGGCTGCAGGAGACCAGTTCTCGGTACATGGCCTGTCCGGGAAACCAGACCTCCAGGTCATACTTCTTGGCATTGGGAAGCCCAATATCGCCAGTGCACATGTTCATCACCCGATAGTGGAAGCCGAGACCCTTCATGATCTCCTCCATGGTCTCCCTCAGAAGCTCGTACTCCTCCCAGGAGCTATCCGGTTCAGAAAAGATAAAGATCTCCACCTTATCAAACTGGTGAACTCTAAAAATACCTCCCAGATCCTTGCCATAGGTGCCAGCTTCCCGCCGAAAGCAGGTGGAGAATCCGGTATAGCGAAGGGGGAGATCTTCCTTTTCCAGGATCTCACCCATATGGTAAGCACACAGGGGAACCTCCGCTGTGCCCACCAGGTGGAGATCATCCAGCCTGGTGGCATAGTATTCCGTCTCCTCGGCCGGGAAAAAACCGGTCCCGAACATGGCCTCTTCCTTAACCAGAACAGGAGGAACCATGGGCACAAACCCTTTTGGTATCAGGAGATCCAGGGCATAGCGGACCAGGGTAAACTCCAGAAGAGCTGCCTCATTCTTGAGGTAGCCAAAGCGGGAGCCGGAGACTCTGGATGCCCTCTCGGTATCCACCAGATCTAAAAGCTCACCGATCTCTTCGTGAGTCCTGGGCTCAAAGTCAAACTCTGGTTTCTTACCCCACAGGTGGTGGATCACATTATCCGAAGAATCCTTGCCCACCGGAACCGAAGAATGGCTAAAGTTGGGAAGCTGTGCCAGGAGAAGATTAAGCTTTTCTTCTGTCTCCCTCAGAATAGGCTCAAAGTCCTTCAATTTAGCAGATATCTCTCGCATGTCCTCAATCTTTCGGCGTCTTTCCTCAGGACTGAGCCCTGGAATCTCCTGGGAGACCTTGTTCCTCTCTGCCCGTAGTCCTTCGATTTCCACCAGGAGCGACCTTCTTCTGGAATCCAGGCTTACTATTTCATTTACATCGATAGATAGGCCTCTTTTCCCAACCTCTTCTTTGATCCGCTCCGGATTTTCCTGAAGAATTTTCAGATCTATCATTTAACCACCTTGAAGCGAGGATAGGAGCCCAGAAACTTGACCCGATCTATCTTGCAGGTCACACATTTGATGGCTTCGTCTACAACCTTGTCCTGGATATGTCCTTCCATATCAATGAAAAAGATATATTCGCCCAGAGATCTTTTGGCCGGCCTCGACTCTACTTTGGTCAGGTTAATATACCGGTAGGCAAACTCCTGAAGAATTTGCAGAAGCATCCCTGGACGATCCTGGTAAATAAAACAGATGATGGAGGTCTTGTCGAAGCCGGTCCGAGGGGGCACTTCCTTACCCAGGATGGCAAAACGGGTCTGATTATCCTGGAAGTCCTCAATATTCTCGGCCAATATCTCCAGACCATAGATCTCAGCAGCAATCCTGGTACCTATGGCCGCCACATTCCCTGGGTGGGCACAGACTATCTGAGCTGCCTCGGCTGTGCTGTTAGCAGCAATTATCTTGGCTCCAGAAAGATGGGCAGCCAGATACTTGCGGCACTGGGCAGTAGCGTGGGGCTGAGATATGACAGTGTCAATATCGACAAGAGCAAGACCGGACCGGGCCAGGAGATTATGTCGGATGGGATATATGACTTCCTCTATTACCTTGGCCTCGCTATCGAAAGCCAAAACGTCCAGAGTCACGTTCACCGAGCCCTCAATGGAGTTCTCGATGGCCACGATGCCTCTCTCTACCTCTCCCCGGTCCACTGCCTCTATCACCTCTGGTATGCTGGCATAAGGCACTGCCTCATCCTGGAGAAAAGCGTATGTTCGTAGAAGGGCCTCTTCGGTGAAAGTGCCCGGAGGGCCCAGGTAACCTATTTTCATATCTACCTCGGTTCTATTTTCACCTTTCCATTTGCCATCCTATACTACCCCAAACATGTAGAGAATAACACATAGGAATCGCCCATGCGC
The DNA here is from genome assembly GCF_013281975.1 of Candidatus Hakubella thermalkaliphila. Lineage (GTDB taxonomy): Bacteria > Actinomycetota > Humimicrobiia > Hakubellales > Hakubellaceae > Hakubella > Hakubella thermalkaliphila. The sequence goes on from NZ_BLRZ01000010.1 coordinate 11,721, forward strand.
CGCGGCGCACCACGTCGCATGAAAATTGGGTTATTTCCAAGGGAGGCAGAGAGATGAAGGAGTGTCTTTTAGGGTAATTGTCTCACAATTGGAGGGTCACTTCGCCCATCTAAAATAAGTAAGACAAAAGGCCGTAGGTTAAGTTTTACTCTAAACCAGGACATAAATCCTATTAGTGTGACCTGGTTCATCCTTCTGCCGGAGCTGGCGCTTCCACTATGATCTTATCTTCCAGTTTATTGTTATCCAAAAATTTCTCTCCTACTACAGGGCCCGCCATAATAGTCAAAAGACTTTTGACCCCCGGGGTGGTTGGAATTCCTGATATGGTGACTGTTTTAGTCTCTCCAGGTTGAATCACCTCGATGCTGGTTGTCTTCTTCCTGGGAGTAGGGTCATCCTCTACCTTTAGGGTTGCCGTTACCGGAACGTTGTTCTCCACCTGATTTCCCTGATTTTGTACCGCCACGGTTACTGCCAGAGTCGGGCTGTTTAAAAGAATGTGATAACCCCCCTCCCTGGTCTTTATACCCGGAGAAAACTGAACTGAGCCTGGAAGAAGAGCCACACCGCGAATTATCTCCAGATCGGGCTCGCGCTTCAGGTTGGCTATATAGGACTGCACTTGATCCGGTTGGTACATTTTTGCCTCACCTAAAAAAGATGAGTTAGGGATAGTTGGAGCCGGCTCCTCACTGGCTGAAACCACCAACCTAAACTCCTCCGTAAAATACCGGTAAGCTCTATCGCTAAGATGGAGATCCAAAAGAGCCCTGGACATCTGAGAGCTGGCTACATCCACATTTATATCTTCCAGGGCATTAAACAACGCTTTCCGGTAATCATCGATAGCTTCGGCCCGCAGATCGAAGGTCAACTGAAGGTAGGTCTGAGCCTTCAGCATTTGGGGGGGGGGGCTTCATGGCCAGAGGCTTCCTCTGCAATCTTATTGCTTTCTTCAATGGCCTTATTTAGCTTCTCCTCCAGTTCAATCCTGGAAAGAGAGGTAGCCTGGTCCCAGACTTCCCGAAATTCCGCCGCCACCGTGTTGGACCTTTTTACCAAAGTGGATACTTCCCTGGCATAATCAGCTAGCTCGGAGGTCTTCTCTGCCTCCGCCGCCGGCTCCTTACGAGGGTCAAAGGTACCAATTAAGTAGAGAAGTAACAAGATCAACAGAACAAAGATTATAACAATAGTGGGAAAGGGAACCTTGCTCCTTCTTCTCCTCCTTCGGGTTACCGCCATGCTTAAGACCTCGTCTTTGGTGGGTTACCTAAACTTCTGCCAGAAAGCCCCGCATTTTAATGCTGGGGATGAATGGCCTCTTACTTTCTTGTTCTTAATGTGCTATTATGCTTATGGCACTTTGGCAATGTATGAGGTTGTGGCCACAATCCTGCGCCATGTAAAACATTGTGGGTATATCTGGTGAACTTAAGGATTCTCCAGATTAAAAAGTATCAGGGAGCAATCCCTGTAGTCGCAGCTATGGCACCTGCCTCCGGGTTTCTTTTGAACCCCGGTGTTGCTCAAGATATCTTCAGAATCCCCGCACTTTAGTGCTGGGGAGTGTCAAAACACCTTATCCTTAGTGAGTGATTAGAATCTTATCCTTGGTGGGCGAGGCGGGATTTGAACCCGCAAGCCCTTGCGGGCACTGGACCCTGAACCCAGCGCGTCTACCAATTCCGCCACTCGCCCGTTTCTCTTTTAAACTGGAGTAACTATAATTGGCGTTCCTGCAAAAAGGGCTCAATTTCCGCATTTGGCCCATCCTCCGAATCTAAATCTGGCGGCAAATCGACTCAAATCTGGTTTTTGCAGTTATGCCATAATTGCATTATACTTTACCCTTTCTTCCTGGACAAGGCTTCGAATCCCTTTTCGAGTACATTTTTACGGATGTGACGAGGGCTCTTCTCTCTGCCAGCAGATCTTGACTCGTTAACAACATGAATTTGCAGTAAAATAAAGTCACAAGGACGGGGAGATGGAAGGCGAGATTCTTTTCGACAGATATGAGATCGAGGAGGAAGCTGGCAGTGGAGGCTTTGCTACGGTTTACAAGGCCTTTGACCAGACTATGAAGCGAACCGTAGCCATCAAAGCTGTCCAGGCCGAAGACCAGGTCAGGGATACCGCCCTGCGGGAGGCCCGGCTCATAGCCCGTCTGACCCACCCCAACATCATCACCGTTTTCGACATCCTCCAGGAGGGCTCTACTTTTTATATCATCATGGAATATGTGGAGGGCCTCTCTCTGGAAGAACTGGTAGAGAGGGTAGGAGAGCTTCGGGTGTCAGAGGCTACCTCTATCATCTATCAGCTTTGCGACGCCATAGAAACTGCCCACCTGGCCAATATCATCCATAAGGATATAAAGCCGGCCAACATCATGATTACCAGGAGGGGCCGGATCAAGGTGACCGATTTCGGGATCGCTGATATTCTGGGAGAGGTGTCTTCTGACTCCCGCAAGTATGTAGCAGGAACCGCTGTCTATATGTCTCCTGAGCAGTATGAGGGCCAGAGAGTTGACTTCAAAAGTGATATTTTCTCTATCGGGGTAGTAGCCTACGAGCTTTTGACCGGGATAACTCCTTTCCATCCCCAACTGCCCTGCCAGGAGGCGAGGAAGGGAAGAAGGCCCCCTCCGCCCAGCCAGTTGAACCCTTCAGTGCCCCATTCCCTGGATCATATCATTCTCAAATGCCTGCAAGTTTACCCCGAAGAACGATATTCTTACGTAGGTCTCATCAAAGAGAACCTGTCCGGTCTCCTGGATGCTGATCGGAACAGGTTGGAAAGGGAGCTGACTGACCTGGTTTCCTCCGCCATGGAGCAAATTCGAGAAGAAAGAGAGGCGCTAGAAAAGCGGATCAGTCCTTTTTTGAGGCTGAAGAAATTCCTTTACCGCGCCTTTGTGGAGAAAAGGGAACTGAGTCTGCGAGTGCTTTCCGGCATCTTCTCTTTTGCCGTTCCGCTCCTGGCTCTTAGCTTTTTCGGTTTTCTTCCTTATCCCTGGAGGATCTCCACAGTTATCCTCCTATTCTTCCTCTCCTACCTTCTTCCCCCGGTGGGAGTTGCAGCAGCCTTGCTTCTTACAGCCGTACCTGTCTTTATCTTTTCCTCCTTCCTCGGCTTTCTCTATCTTCTTCTGGCAACAATTTTCTTTTTTATATTCCTCAGAGATCGGGCCTCTGCTCTCTTCTTAATGCTCCCGCCTCTTTTGGCTCCCCTTCATCTGGATCTTCTCTATCCTCTTCTGGCAGGCTATGCCTTTGGGCCGGGAATGGCTCTGGCCACAGGGGTGGTGGGACTGCTTTTCCTGCAGTGGTTCTTGATACTTTTTGCCCGGGGAAACTTGAATCTCCTGGCCATAGCGGCTCCCCGCCTGATAGAATTCCTGGCCCAAGAGGGATTTATTCCTTCTTTCAAGCAGTTTTTTGCCTATTTCTTTACCCAGATCCCTCTTATCTTTCAGTTCCTGGTATGGGCCGTGGTCTGCCTGGTGGTGGGATCTTTGGCCCGCAGAAGGCACTTCTTTTTGGATCTTCCGGTCATTCTTTTAGGAGCATCTATTTTGGGCTTCAGCTATCTCTTTTTGATGCCAAAAGTTCTGGAGATGGCTATCAACCTTACCCAGGTTATACAAACTTTGGCCCTTTCCACTATAATTATGGTGATCATCATCTCTCTGGTCTCCTATGGAGGGGAAGATAGAAGATGAGCTTGCTGAAAGATCTGGAGGACAGACTGGAGACTATTCTGGAAGGCTTTTTCGCCAGGACCTTTCGGGGTGGACTTCAGCCCATTGAGATCGCTTCCAGGCTGACCAAAGAGCTGAGGGGCAAAAAGGTAATCGGCATCTCCTACACCTATGTGCCTAACCGATTTAAGGTCTTCATCAATCCTGAGGATAAAGAAAGGTTCTCCAGTTATGAGAACGCCATCAAAAAGGAGCTGGTAAATTATCTCATCTCCTATGCCAGGAGCAACAGCCTGTCCTTCATCACCAGGCCCAGCATCAAATTCATAGGTGTGGATACTGTCCCGGCAGGCCAGGTAAGGGTTGAGGGCATCATAACCGAAGATAACCAACAGCCCATACCGGAAGAGGCCTTGCATCAGCAGACCAGAGTCATGGACTTGAGAGAATTGGAGCTTGCCGCATCTGCCAGACACATTCTGGTCCTCCTGGATTCGGAAGGGAGGGAGAGGAAATATCCTGTAAACAAAAAGCTTTTCCGTATCGGGAGGTCTGAGGATAATGATCTGGTGATCAAAGATCCCAGTGTCTCCCGCCATCATGCCGAAATGAGTCTGGATGGGAATGACCGGGCCTGGATAGTGGACAGAGATAGCACCAACGGAACTGCGGTTAACGGCGCCAAAGTCACCAGAGCCAGGTTAGAGGAGGGGGATGTTATCTCCCTAGGCACCAGCAAGCTCATCTACCAGACCCAATGACCATCCACATAGCCGAAACCTTAATCCAAATCTTATCTTTCATATTTGTATTCCTCATTTATGTCTATGTTTTTCTATTAGTGAAGTCCCTGGTAAAAATAGTGTTAAGAGAGCCGGGTCATCTTCCCCCTTCTCTGAAACAGATGTCCCCTGGACAGGTGCGATTCGGGGAGGAAAACTCGGGGGAAGATTTTCCGGATAGGGAGAGGCCAGGAGCACCGGGCATAATCATTCTGAAAGACCCCGAGGGTCGGAGGGGAGAAATTTTTTCTGTGAGGGACCTTATGATTATAGGTAGAAACCCAGAATGCCACCTGCCTCTTGCCGACGCATATGCCTCCTCTCAGCATGCCCGGATCTTCTTCCAGGACGGGGGCATCTTCATAGAGGATCTGGACAGCACCAATGGGACTTTCGTCAATGGAATAAGGGTGTCAGACCCCTCAGCCCTGGAGGATGGCGCCCAAATTCAGATCGGCCAGACCATCCTGGAATTCAAAGCCGGCTAAAGGCCAGCCTCACGAAGTTGACTATGAGATATTTTGCCCTGTCGGATAGAGGAAGAGTACGTTCCCACAACGAGGACTGTTGCTACGCTGATGGGCGCCTCTTCATAGTGGCCGATGGCGTGGGCGGACAGCAGGCGGGAGAGGTGGCCAGCCGTACCACCGTGGCCATGGTCTCCTCTGCTCTCCAAAAAGTTGTTCCTTCCGAGGTCGAAGAAAGAGTTCGGGAGACAGTCAAAGCCGCCAACAGGAAACTTCTGGACCTGGCTCAACAGGACCAAAGGCTCCGAGGAATGGCCACTACCCTGAGCCTGGTCCTTCTTTTGGATCATCTGGCATGCGTAGCCAGCGCTGGCGACAGCAGGGTATATCTCTTACGAGACAGGAGATTGCAGCAGATTACCCGAGACCACTCTGTTGTGGCAGAGATGCAAAGGGAGGGAAAGTTGACCGAGGAGGAGGCCAGAATCCATCCTTACCGGAGTGTCATAACTAACGTGATAGGCGCAGAAGGGGAGACCTATATTGATTTCTTCCGGGTACAGTTGCGTAAAAGTGACCAGCTTCTGCTCTGCACAGACGGGCTGAACTCCATGCTCCGAGACCAGGAGATCGAGGCCATCATGGATATCTCCGGAGGCCCCAAAAAGATCTGCCGGGCCTTGGTAGAAGCAGCCAATAGAGCCGGGGGATATGATAATACAACAGTCATCGTGATCAAGGTTTAAAAAATCATGATTGGTATGAAATCTTTTTGACAAAAGAGGAGCAATTCCCTAATAATTGATTAATGCCAACAGTTAAAAATATTCCAGGTCCTTATCGTTTTTTCTTCTATAGCTTCGATTGTAACGAGCCAATGCATGTACATGTTCAGAGAGAAAGAATGGTTTGTAAGTTCTGGTTGGAACCAGTTGTGCTGAGCAACAGTCATGGCTTTACATCAAAGGAGCTGAATAATATACGGGAAATCATTTATAATAATAGAAAGAAGATAATGGAGGCATGGTATGAACACTGCGGTGAAACTTCAGGAAGTAAGGATTAAAGATGTAATTATCACTGAGGATACAATCACAGCCCATCTTGTTGATGGGAGAGTAATTAGTGTTCCTCTTTCCTGGTCATGGCGATTATCAGAGGCGACACCTGAACAGCGTGCAAACTACGAGATTATTGGTGATGGTCAGGGTATCCATTGGCCAGAGATTGACGAGGATATCAGTGCTGAAGGCATGTTGTACGGTATTCCTGCTCCCAGACCGAGGAAATCTTCCACGTAGTCTCAATTCAAAGGAGAACTGGACTGACTAACAACTCACTCCAGCGGATGGCGTGAAACGCCGCCGCTGATTTCAGGCGTTAGGCCTGTTGCGTGAGGGTATAAAGTGTGTGGGCTGAATCATCGAAGTTTGCGGTGTGGCACGATTCTGGGAGTATGCCTTGTTTTCCTTTCTGTGGTTTGTTCCCTCCCCACAGAGGCTCGAAGACAATCCGATGACTTCGAAACGTTGGGAATAGACCAACTGCGCAAAACAGAAATGATAATGAATTGAACTTGGGGTCATCCATCCCTCGGTGGAAGATAATCCATGAGAGACTATGAAGACATCGAAACCAAGCTACAACAAGCTTTAGCGGAATGCGCCTCCTTGAGAGAAGAGAATGAGCGACTGAAAAAGCTACTTGGTTTATCTTCTAAAGGTCCTGCTCCAATTGCTAAACCTGTCATCTCAGATCCGCCGATTCCTTATCTCTTTGGTAATGCTTTAGTTGCCCATAGCTCCTCAATAGAGAATCAGATTGGTCTTTTTCGATCTCTGTTCCGTGGACGAGAAGATATCTATGCCGTCAGATGGGAAGGGAAGAGAGGAAATTCAGGATATTCTCCCGCCTGTACGCATGAATGGGACCGAACCTTTTGTGGCAAACCCAGAATTAAATGCGCTGAGTGTGAAAACCGTGAGTTCAAACCGGTAACAGACGAAGTAATCCGTGACCATCTCCTCGGAAAACATACCATTGGAGTTTACCCACTTTTATTGGATGAGACCTGTTGGTTTCTGGCCATTGATTTCGATAAAAAAACCTGGCAGGAAGATGCAGTCACCTTTCTCAATACTTGTGAAGAAATAGGGGTTTCTGCTGGGCTGGAACGTTCCCGATCAGGAAAAGGCGGTCATATCTGGATATTCTTTGACCGTCCGGTTCATGCTTCATTGGCTCGTAAGCTTGGTTGCGCCATCCTGACCAGAACCATGGAGCGACGCCATCAAATCGGTTTGGATTCATATGATCGCTTCTTTCCAGGTCAGGATACTATGCCGAAGGGTGGATTCGGGAGCCTTATCGCCCTTCCTTTGCAGCGCGGTCCCACGGAAAAGGGGAACAGTGTGTTTCTGAGCCGGGAACTTGATGTCTATGCAGATCAGTGGCTTTTCCTTTCCTCAATTAAAAGGATGCAGATAGAGAATTTGGAGGCTATCGTCAAAGAGGCTTTGCGAAGCGGGATGATCATCGGCGTTCGTATCAGCCTGACCGATGAAGAAGCCCAGGAAGACCCCTGGACTTTACCGCCTTCGAAAAAGAAAGCAGAAGAACCGATCAAAGGACCTTTTCCCGAAACCGTCCGAATCGTCCGGAGTAACTTGGCTTACATAGAGAAAAATGGGTTGGCTCCGGCTATGCTGAACCGCCTGGTTCGTCTTGCTGCCTTTCAGAATCCCGATTTCTATAAAGCGCAGGCCATGCGACTTTCAACCTTCGGTAAACCCCGAATCATCGGTTGCGCCGAGGATTTTCCATTTCACATCGGTCTGCCCAGAGGGTGCCTCGATGGGGCGCTAGAGCTATTCAAGTCTTACGGTATCAAATCTGAAATAGTCGATGAGCGTTTTGAGGGCGTTCCGATAGATGTTGTTTTCAATGGAGAGCTCCGGCCTTTACAAAAAGAGGCTGGATCGAAATTACTTGAAGACGATATTGGCATTTTGTCAGCCCCAACCGCTTTTGGCAAGACTGTGATAGGGGCGTGGCTTATTGCTGAAAGAAAAGTGAACTCATTGGTCTTAGTTCATCGCCAACAATTAATGGATCAGTGGCGGGAAAGGTTAGCATTATTTTTGGGGTTGCCGATAGAAAAGCTCGGTCAGGTAGGTGGAGGCAAAAAGAAAGTAACCGGTTTTATCGATATTGGACTTCTTCAAAGCCTCATTCGTAAGGGCCAGGTCAAGGACATGGTGGCTGGATACGGGCAGGTTATCGTTGACGAATGCCGCCACATACCTGCCTTTACCTTTGAGCAGGTCCTCAAGCAGGTAAAGGCCAAGTACATCGTCGGTCTGACTGCAACGCCTATCCGTAAGGACGGCCATCATCCTATCATCATGATGCAGTGTGGTTCTATCAGGTTCAACGAAAGTGCGAAGAGGCAAGCAGCCGCAAGACCCTTCAAGCATATAGTCTTAATAAGGTATACAGATTTCAAAATTCCTTTTGAATCAAAGGATGTGGGAATTCAGGATATCTATGCTGCCCTTGCGCTCGACAAACATCGCAATGAATTGATTTTCAATGATTTGCTGAAAGCCTTGGAGATGGGACGATCTCCTTTGCTCCTTACTGAGCGGATTGAGCACTTGGAGTTATTTGCCGAACGGCTAAAGGGTTTCGCACAGAACATCATCGTGTTAAGGGGAGGCATGGGCAGTAGACAACGCAAGAAGGTGGCTGATCGGATCAAGGTAATACCTGGCTCTGAAGAGCGAGTTATCCTTGCTACAGGGAGCTATATTGGAGAAGGTTTTGACGACGCAAGGCTCGACACTCTGTTCTTAGCCATGCCCATCTCATGGCGTGGAACACTCCAGCAATATGTGGGGCGTCTGCATCGTCTTTACGATAACAAACAAGTAGTTGAGGTTTACGATTATGTTGATATCCATGTCCCAACGCTAATGCGGATGTATAAGAAACGGCTCAAAGGTTATGAATCGATCGGCTATATAATTCAGAGTGGCAATGAGAACTCAAACCAGCAGCCTGACGAATATGAATATATCCAGAGTGAGGACCTTTAGGATACGGTTCTTCCTTTTCAGTTTGTACCCTTCACAGGTCTCCACGCTAAATAGAAAAGGAATGAATCGGGTGTTTGGAAACAGCCATAATTACAATATCATGCGAAACGGGTTGTGAGTTTTAAAAGCAAAGGTTTGTCCTGACTTTGGCTCGAAAGATCTTAAAGGAAAGTTGATATCAAGCCTAAAAGGTTGGTAGGCAGAAGAAACAAGTTCACTAAGTCCCAATGAGCTGGTAAAGATAACAAAAGGTGAACCCGGGTTCACCAAAGTTCAAAAAAATCGGGCGCTTTTAATCTACCTTAAAGGCTCACAAGAACATGATTAATATCACCAAAACACAAAATTATTCGAGGCTCATCACTGATCTTGCATCCCTCATTGAGCAGGGACGTAAAGCAGCGGTGCGGCATGTGAATACTGCTCTCGTGGCTACTTACTGGCTTATCGGTAGAAGGATTATAGAGTATGAGCAAAAAGGGAAAGAACGGGCGGAATATGGAGAAGAATTACTCCAGAAGTTATCTCAAGACTTAAATAGGAGATTTGGGCGCGGTTTTTCCCCTGATAATCTCGAGGCAATGCGGCGCTTCTATTTGAGTTATCCAATTGAGATTTCCGAGACACCGTCTCGGAAATTGCTTTCTGAAAAATCCCAGATAGCGCCTGAGGAATTATCCTATCCTGAAATAGCCGATAACATTCAAAAAATTCAGACAGTGTCTGGAATTTCCGAGGCACTGGTGCGGAAATTTCCATTGTCATGGTCTCACTACCGCTTGCTCATACGCATTGACGAACCCTTCAAACGTGAATTTTATGAGGTGGAGTGTATTCGTGGCAACTGGTCAGTCAGGCAACTGGATAGGCAAATTCAATCCATGCTTTACGAACAAACGGCATTATCCAAACGTAAACTGGCAGTCATTGCCAAAGCCCACGAAAAACCTCTCGCTTTAAAGCCAGAAGATGAAATCAAAGACCCCTATATTCTGGAATTTCTTGGGTTAAAGGACGAGTATTCAGAATCACAATTGGAAGAGGCTTTAATCAAACACCTGGAACATTTTCTTCTCGAATTAGGAATTGGTTTTACCTTTGTTGCCCGCCAGAAGAGAATTACGCTTGAGGGGACTCATTATCGCCTTGATCTTCTCCTTTATCACCGAATTTTGAAATGCCTGGTAGCAATAGACTTGAAGATTGGCGAGTTCACCCATGCTGACGCCGGGCAGATGAACCTTTACCTGAATTATTTAAAAGACAAAGAAAAACTTCCTGAAGAAAATGACCCGGTAGGAATCATCCTCTGCTCAGACAGAAAGAAGACCATTGTTGAATACGCCCTAGGTGGAATGAGCAATAAGATATTTGCTTCAAAGTATAGGTTACAATTGCCTGACCCTGAAGTCTTGAAGAGCGAAATAGAACATGAAAGACAGAGACTTCTGGAAATGAAAATCATTGATTTATGATATATTAAAAGTAAAAAGACCATAACTCCTTACATAATTAAGAAGTTGTAGTGCCCACGATATGATAGAAAACCCCCTATATAGTTGCATTTCTTAAAATAAGTGCGGAAGTCGGGGGTTGTGCGTTTTAAAAGCAAAGGTTTGTCCTGATGGACAACGTCAAACTTTGTGTCCACTTCTTCCTTAGCCCAAAGAGAGAGGAAGCGTTGCCCAGGAAAGAAAAAGACATCCTTAGCAGTTTAAACGTCCCGTGGATCACAAAGGATGGGTATCTTGATCTTACTAAGCTCCCTATTGACTCTACGCTGAGGCAGTCGCTGAGTAACGAGGAAGGGGACTTTCGATCTGCTTGCAATATGCTCGCATCCATGTATTCTGCCGGAAGAACGGAAGCTGCTGTATTTCTTTATGGCTTGTACATCTTGCATCGAAACGACAGAACAAGAAAGGAACTGATTATTGAGGCTTTGGGGCACGTCAAGACCGCCGAGACGGCTGATCTTCTCTTCAGAGAATTGAACCAGACAGAGAGCTCAAATTCTACAAGGGCTTACATTGACACAATTCTCAAGAATCTGCGTTATTTTCCCCTGCATCTTGTTGAGGACGGCTTCGATGGTCTTCTAAATGACAGCAGATGGTCATACAGAATGAAACAGAAATTCAGAGAAATCCTAGATCGAATCAGATACAGATATTGAGGGTTAACAACTCATTCGAGCGAACTCCGTGCAACGGGGTTGATTTTTCCGGCCCTTTTTGCGGGAACGCCAGTATTGGACTATTTTCTGGGCAAAATTCCATGTTTGGGAACAAAAAACGCAACCTGGAGTTAGTGTATATTTTGACCTCCTGCCTCTTGACGTCTTTCGGCTTTCTGATCCTGCTGGGGAGCCAGGAGAAGCATCTGGATCTCTCCATTGTTGTAGCCATAGCCATTTTCTTTTTCGTCTTTGGGGGCCTCAGTTTTCTCCTGAGACGGTGTTCTCCTGAAGCTGACCCCTTTATCCTTCCCCTCATCTCCCTTCTTTGCGGACTGGGGCTGATCATGATCTACCGCCTGAACCCCTCCCAGGCCAGCTTTCAGTACCTGTGGGTGCTCTTGGGGGGAGGGGTCCTCGGTATCATTTTGATCTTTATGCGAGATCCCCGGATATTGGTCAACTACAAGTATGTCTTTGCTCTGCTAGCGGCCATTTTCATCTTTTCTACGGTCTTTTTGGGAACTGAGATACATGGAGCCAAATTGTGGTTGCGCTTTGGCCGCCTGAGCTTTCAGCCTGCTGAGCTGGGCAAGATCTTCCTGGTCATCTTCCTGGCCTCCTACCTGGCCGAGAAAGCCCCTCTTCTCGCCTCCCCAGGTCAGGGGGGCCTGGGCCTTAGGCTTCCATCTGCAAGGCACATGGGGCCCCTCCTGGTCATGTGGGGGCTTTCCATGGCGCTCTTAGTTTTCCAGAAGGATTTGGGATCCTCCCTTCTCTTTTTTGCCATCTTTCTGGTCATGTTGTATCTGGCAACCTCGCAGCTCTCCTTCGTATTGGCAGGACTGGCCTTGTTCTCTCTGGGATCATATATCTGCTACCTGATTTTTCCCCATGTCCGGGACCGGGTCATGATCTGGATAGACCCCTGGACAGTATCCGCCCATAAGGGCTATCAGATAGCTCAATCTCTCATTGCTATTGCCAGCGGAGGCGTTTCTGGCTCGGGACTGGGGCTGGGCCATTCCACCCTGATCCCGGTCAGCTACTCTGATTTCATTTTCTCCGCTTTTGCGGAAGAGTTGGGGCTTTTCGGAGCCCTGTCCCTGATTCTCATCTATCTGACTCTGCTCGCGGCCATGATCAGGGTATCTCTTTCCCTGGAGGACCATTTCAGCAAACTCATGGTCGCTGGCCTGGCCTCTATCATTGGACTCCAGAGCTTCGTTATCATGGCTGGAGTAAGCAAGTTAGTGCCTATGACCGGCGTAACCTTGCCTTTCGTTAGCTATGGAGGTAGTTCTCTTCTGGCTAACTTCATTCTGGTAGCTTTAGTTCTGGTAGCATCACAGGAGAAAGCTCGTGCAAATAGATAGGGCGCTAACAAGGATCTTTTTTCTCTTCCTTTTTCTCTTTCTTCTGGTAGCGGCCAATCTGACCTACCTTCAGGTCATTAAGGCCTCCCAGCTTACTCACAGACAGGAAAACCCGCGAGAATTGATGCAGGAACTCTCTTTCAAGAGAGGCTCCATCTACTCGGCTGATGGAAAGATCCTGGCTCAAAACATCGAAGAAGATGGTAAATTCAAGAGGGTCTACCCTTACCGAGAAATCATGGAACCCTTTCTGGGCTTCGCCAGTCCCATCTATTGGAAGTCGGGGGTGGAAAAATCCTTCGATCAATACCTGCTTCAAGGACTTAAGGATCCCTGGCCCCTCCAATTAATTAAAGATCTACAGGACACGCCTGATGAGGGAGATAGCCTCTATTTGACCATAGACTCCCGACTGCAGGAGATAGCCTTCGCCAGCCTGGATGGTCAAAAGGGCGCCATCCTGGCCCTGGATCCCCAGACTGGAGCCATCCTGGCCATGGCCAGCCGTCCCTCTTTTGATCCCAACGGGCTGGAGGAGAATTGGGAGCACTTAGTCAAGGATAAGGATAGCCCCCTGGTTAACAGACCTACTGACGGACTCTATGCTCCCGGATCGGTCTTCAAGATACTCACCTCCGCGGCAGCCCTGGATTCGGGAAGCGCCGGGCCCGGTACCATCTATGAGTGCAGGGAGAGCATAGTGGTCTACGGCAATATTATCAGAAACTACGGAGGGAAAGGATATGGAAATATTGATTTGACCCAGGCTTTTAAGATTTCCTGCAATACCTACTTTGCCCAATTAGCTCTAGAGCTGGGAAGGGAGCGCCTCAAGGAATATGTGAAGAGATTTGGCTTTGACCGCAAACCCTCCCTCCAGTTCGATGCTGCGGCCAGTTTTTTCCCCGACACCTCAGAGATGGACGATGTGGAGCTGGCCTGGAGCGGCATTGGGCAGGGTAAAATGCTGGTCACCCCCCTCCAAATAGCTATGGTGGGCCTGGCTATGGCTGATCAGGGCCGCATTATGGAGCCCTATCTGGTGCAAGAAATTCGGGACAGCCAGGACGGTTTGGTAAAGAGATTTGAGCCCAAAATATATGCCCAACCTATATCTGCCCAGACCGCTGAAACAGTGAAGGCCATGATGGTGAAGGTAGTAGCCGAAGGCACCGGAAGATCAGCTCAGATCCAGGGAGTATCTGTGGCTGGCAAGACCGGTACAGCCGAGCTGGGGAAGGGCAAAAAACCTCATTCCTGGTTTGTGGGATTTGCTCCCTCCGAAGATCCCCGCATACTCATCGCTGTAATTGTGGAGAGCGGAGGTACGGGAGCTGAGACAGCAGCGCCCATTTTTAAAAAAGTAGCCTCGGCGTATCTGGGACCATGATCTGGCATAGGAATTTGATACAGTAAACTACTGACAGCTAAAGCAGTCAGCTTTCAACTGCCCCAACAGGGCGTTGATTAAGGGGCCGTTTACAGGGCCCCATCGCTAAGCGTCCTAAAGACCTTAGCGATATGGTAGGCGGTTGCCTGCAAGAGGACGTTGAACATTTTACGCAACCAACGGTTTCTGATTGCAACTCCCTATGTTCAGTTCTCAAAGTACGTAGCAGTTTCTCCACAGCATGGAGTGCCTTTGTATAAATACATTATAGCATAGAAATACTAAATGAAAAAGGAGGAGCGGGCGGTTTCCCCTGTCACCTGAAGGAGACAGCCTCCACCGCCCAATTTTTGGGGATGTCGGTGTGGTATAGTAAAAAAGAAGTGTTTCACACAGGAAAATATAGGCTGATTTCCTTTTACCTTAACAAAACCACCTTTGGCTGTAGTTCAGAAATAAGCATGCCTGACAGGCAACCTTTAGCCTCGTAAAAAGGTATCCTGTTGCAATTCGGAGTCAGGTCTAAATGCTACAAAGGACTCTCAACAAGAGATATAAGCTGCTCCGCAAGATTGGTACCGGCGGTATGGCCGATGTCTATCTGGCTGAAGATCTTCTTCTGGATCGCCAGGTGGCTATCAAGATCATGCATCCTCAACTGGCAGCAGATCCTACTTTCGTGGAGAGATTCAAGAGAGAGGCCAGAGCTGTAGCCAATCTCCAGCACCAAAATATTGTAAATGTTTTCGATTGGGGTGCGGACGAGGAGATCTACTACCTGGTTATGGAGTACCTGAAGGGCCAGAACCTTAAGGACTTCCTGAATTCGCGGGCGCCTCTCACTCCGGATACAGTAGTGGATATAGCCTCCAAGATCTGTGACGCTCTGACGGAAGCCCATGATCATGAGATAGTCCACCGGGACATCAAACCCCAGAATATCATCCTCACCGAAAATGGCGAACTCAAAGTTACCGATTTCGGAATAGCCAGAGCTGTCAGTGCTACTATGACTCGGACCGGATCCATCTTGGGCACTGCTCACTATATCTCCCCGGAACAGGCTCTGGGGCGAAAGGTAGACGTTACCTCGGACATCTATTCCCTGGGCGTCCTGATGTATGAGATGTTGACCGGAGATCTTCCTTTTCGGGGAGATAACCCCATCAACATAGCCATGAAGCATATTAATGAGGACCCTCTGCCTCCATCTCGATTGAGGGATGACATCCCGCCCGGTCTGGAAAGAGTAATTATGAAGGCCCTTAACAAAGATCCCGCCTACCGCTATCCCTCTGCGGCAGAGATGAAAGAAGCTCTCCGCAGGTCCCTGACCATGGAGATACCACCAGGCACTGAAACCATGGTAATACCCACATACCGGCAGGACCAGGAGGAGACCGCGGCTATCCCCACATCGCTAAGACCCGCCACCATCCCTTCCTGGTTGGGTTGGTCCCTGCTCTTTGTAGCCCTGCTCGCCCTGGCAGGCCTGGGCATCTGGACAGCCCTGGCTCTGACCAGGGTGGAATACGTAGACGTTCCCACAGTCACTGGACTTAGCGTGCCAGAGGCACAACAGAAGCTGGAGGATGTGGGACTGGACCTAAAGATCGTTGATCAAAAACCTAACCACACTGTACCAGCAGGCCACATCATCGATCAGGATCCCCTTGCCGGAGCCAGAGCCAGAAAGGGAGATGCAGTGAACGTCACCATCAGCCTGGGGGTAGAAACCACAAAAATACCCACCTTGATCGGCCTCACTATTGATGAAGCCAAGGAGGAACTAAGAAAAGCGGAGCTGCAACTGGGCTCAGTGAGCCATGCTCCCAGCAGCAGCGTAGCTGCGGGTAAAATAATGCGCCAATCCGTTGATCCGGGTATCACTGTTTCTAAGAGATCTCCCATTGATGTAGTGGTAAGCCAGGGAGTACCCAAAGTCATCATGCCCGATGTGGTTGGACTGAGCTTCGAAGATGCAGCCGCCATCCTGGACCAGTATGGCCTGAAATACAGCAGAGAAGATAGAGTCGACGACGGCGCTCCGGCGGGGGAGATCATCAGCCAGAGCTCTGACCCCGGCACAGAAGTAGAAAAGGGCACCATTGTCACTCTGGTGG
>NZ_BLRZ01000011.1 GCF_013281975.1 Candidatus Hakubella thermalkaliphila
ACAACAAAAAACTTACGAAGCAAGCTTCGAGGAATTCAACCCGTAGAGATTAAAAAGGTCGAGTTTTTGGACAACTTCTAAAGAAGAAAGGAGGGGCTGGAATGATCAGACAATCAGGAAGGCGTCATCCACCGCCGGAGGGATGGGGTTATGTGACCTGGTGGGAGGATATCTGGCAAAAGATAGTCGGGAAGATGGGAAGTGGAGAAGGACGGAAACCAGTAAAGACAGGGCGAGTGACATGGATTGTGATAGGAATTGTGGTGTTAATCTGGCTTGTGAGCGGGATATATATCGTTGGTCCCGGTGAAGTGGGCGTGGTCAGGCAATTCGGGAGGTTTGTGGCACAAACAGGCCCTGGACTGAACTACCGCCTACCCTGGCCCATCCAGGTGCACGATATAGTCAACGTAGCCGCGGTAAGGAGGGCCGAGATAGGCTACAGGGAGGTGGAGGAGCGGGGACAGGAACCAGTACGTCGGCGAATACAAGAGGAATCACTGATGCTCACCGGGGATAGAAATATAGTTGATATCCAAATTTTGGTGCTTTATCAGGTGAAGGACGCCGTAACATTTCTGTTTCGGGCTGAAAATCCTGAGGAGGCTCTCCGAGTAAACACTGAAGTCGCCCTGCGGAGTGTTATTGGTAACATGGATATTGATCATGCCATGACCGTGGGCCGCCCTGAGGTCGAAGCTGAAACTTGGAAGATTTTGCAGATGCTGTTAGATACTCATCAGACTGGACTGCATGTAGCTGGAATTGAACTACAGGTAGTAGACCCCCCCGATGAAGTCAGGGAATCCTTCTATGATGTAGTGCGAGCCAAGGCAGATAGGGAAAGGCTTATCCGGGAAGCTGAAGGGTATGCCAGAGATG
Source organism: Candidatus Hakubella thermalkaliphila (assembly GCF_013281975.1). Classification (GTDB taxonomy): domain Bacteria; phylum Actinomycetota; class Humimicrobiia; order Hakubellales; family Hakubellaceae; genus Hakubella; species Hakubella thermalkaliphila. The sequence continues at coordinate 883 of NZ_BLRZ01000011.1, forward strand.
TAGTTCCCCGAGCGAGGGGGGAGGCGGCAGCGATAGTCCATGCGGCCACCGCCTATAGAGACGAAAGGATAGCACTGGCCGAGGGTGAGGCAGAACGGTTTCTTAAAATTCTCGAAGAGTACCGGAAGGCAGAGGCAGTGACCCGGCAAAGGCTATACCTGGAGACCATAGAGCGGGTCCTGGCCGGGACCAAGAAGTTCATTATCGATCCTCAAGTTGGTGGTAAGGTGATGCAATTTCTACCGCTGACAGAACTACCAGGATTAGAGAAACCACAGGAGGCCCAAGAATGAGAAAAGCGGTGATAACCATAGTGGTAGTTTTAGTGGCTCTATTCGTGCTGAGTCAAGCCGTATTCACGATAGATGAGAAGGAGCAGGCGATTATCCTTCAACTTGGCAAGTATGTAGAGACGATCGAGGAGCCAGGGCTAAACTTCAAAATCCCTTTCATTCAAACGGTATCCCGTATGGAGCGGAGGGTACTGGTTGCCGATGCGCCTGCGACTGAGTTTATTACTCTGGACAAAGAGAGGCTGGTAGTGGATACTTACACCCGATGGCGAATTGTGAACCCACACTTGTTCTACAAAGCGGTAAGGGATGAACACGGAGCCAGACTCCGCTTGAATAGCATTGCTGTCTCCAAATTGCGGGAGGAGCTTGCCCGATACACCCTTTGGGACATAATCGGCATCCAGAGGAAACCTATTACGGAGACCGTACGCCAGCATGTGAATGAAGTTACTCGCCGTGAGTTTGGCATAGAGGTAATAGATGTCCGCATGAAAAGGGCTGACCTCCCCGTAGAGGTGCAAGAGGCTGTTTTTGCCCGAATGATAGCGGAACGCGACAGGATGGCCAAGGAGGCCCGTGCCGAAGGAGCGCAAGAAGCCAGGAAAGTCACGGCAGAGGCAGATAAAGAGGTGGTGGTTCTGCTGGCCGAGGCTGAGAAGGAAAGCAAGATACTGAGAGGGGAAGGAGATGCTCAGGCTGTGACGATTTATGCGGCAGCCTTTGGAAAAGACCCCGAATTCTTCAGCTTTGTGAGGAGCTTGGAGGCATACGAAAAGCTCCTGGTAGGAGGGACTACGCTGGTGCTGGGATCTGACTCCGAGCTCTTCAGGTACCTGGAAAGTCCGCAACCGACGGAGTAAGAACTGCAATTCACGATGGCGACTCAACCTGACTATTATGCTATTCTCCAGGTTCATCTCGAGGCGGAGAAAGAGGTGGTCGATGCCGCCTACCGCAAGCTGGCAGCAAAGTATCATCCCGATGTGAGTGCCTCAACCGATGCTGTCGATAAAATGAAGCAGCTCAATGAGGCCTATGAGGTGCTCTCCGATCCGGACAGAAGGGCTGCTTATGATATTAGTAGAGGCATGTCGCCCACAAGGGAGTCCCCATCCGGCAGGTCCTGGCGCGGCTTTATCGTGCCTCTGGGGATAATCTTGCTTGTCATAATGGCAGCCAGACTGGGAGGGATCAGACTTGTATTAGTGCTTGCAGTTCTTGTGGGGATTGTATGGCTTGTGGCGAAGATGGGGAAATGAGGACTATTTTCAAATCGCTGCCTGGAGACAATTGATCACCCTATAAGGAACTCCAGTATTTTTTCAGGGCATAATGTTTAGACCATAACGTAGCGCTATTTGGCTCTACCAGGTAAATATGACCCCCAGAGCCCTCCTCAAGATATACCGAAAAAGGTGGAGGATAGATAATCTCTTCTCGGAAGGTGAACTAGAAATCCAGAAGTAAAATACCAGTGGAACTAACTGACAAACGGCGTATAATGTTAACGTTACCAGGATGCCTAAAGTAAAGATGATCTGGGAAGGTGGTAGTCCTCTTGTTGTCAGGTATTCTTTTAGTTTTCCTGGGCTATATTATGGGATCAATCCCCTTCGGCCTGATTATTGGCAAGTTCGGCTACGGTGTCGATGTCCGAAAGTATGGAAGCAAGAACATAGGAGCGGCCAATGTCCTGCGCACTGTGGGAATCCTTCCCGGCATTCTAACTTTTGTGGGAGATTTCATGAAAGGTGGAGCCAGCGTTTTTCTGGCCCGTTACCTGGAGGCAGGTGATTTGATCATCATTTTGGCAGGACTGGCAGCTATCGTGGGCCATAGCTGGCCCGTCTTTTTGAAGTTTAAAGGAGGAAAAGGAGTATCCACAACGACAGGTGTGATTTTAGTCATGATGCCCGGGGCGTTTTTGGTACTGTTCGTGGTCTATGCCCTTATCTGTGCTGTTTTCCGATACACCTCTCTCTCAGCTATAATCTCGGCCCTGGTTTTTCCCATAGTTGTTTTTTTCTTGAAAATGCCCAGCCTCTACCTGTGGTTCGCTCTGGCCGCTTCAGTCATTGTAATCTGGCGTCACCAGCAGAATATCCAGCGACTTATTGCCGGCACGGAGAGGAAGTTGGGGCAGAGAGTAAGAACTGGGAGAGAAGAGGAGAAGAGGGAAAAATTAGAGGGAGTCTTTGGAGCAACTCCACACAGCCCTAAGAAGAAAACAGAGGCAAAAGGGCAAAGAGGTAACGAACCTTAGTAATCTCCAGATCTACTCTCCTCGGGCCTGAACCACCCCACCGCTAAAGTTGGGTGGTTCTGGGAAGAAAGGCCTTCGCCTTCCCCAGGCTCTTGCCATTCCCCGAGGGGCAGAAGTGACTGCCTTCTAGGACGCGATTGAAGATATTTTACGATGAAAGACATTTCAGAGGATAGCACGTATCGCAGAAGGAAGAGACGGGAGGTACTGAGGAGAGCCAGAAGGATTAGAGTGCTCGCGTTCCTCTTGACCCTTGGTCTGGCCATTTTCCTGGGAGTAATGTTAATCCTTCGCCTGAGCTCTCCTGATAGCAGTGGCCCTCTTTCAGAGGAGAACTCAGAGACTGCCACTTCGGAACCCGAAGCCTCCTTCTCTCAGGAAAGTGAAGAGCCCGAGGAGGAGCATGATTCTCCTTCTACTGCCCAGTCTGATGGCCCAGATCTCTCTCTGACCCCAGGACAGCAATATCTTCGGGGCTATTCCCTTTTTTCCGTTGGCCAACTGGAAAGAGCAGCCCACTATTTTCAGCAGAGTGCCGAGGGAGATCATCCCCTTAAGGACTATGCCCAGTTCTATCTGGCCCGGTCATACTTCGGCGCTCAAAAATACCAGGAGGCCCTTTCTGCCTTTCAGGCTTTGGCGAAAAACTACCCTGACAGCTATTGGTATCCTGATGCTCAACTGGGAATTGCCGATTCTTATCTTGAGCTGGGGGATTTGGCAAAGGCTGAAGAGAACTATGGGAGCTTCGTTAAGACCTACCCCCAGTCTCCCTATTTGACCAGAGTACTCCTCCAGTTGGGAGACTGTCTTGAGGCGCAGCAAAAATGGGATGAAGCAGCAGTCCAATATCAGAATCTCTGGCTGAGATATCCCTTAAGTTCGGAGGCTGGTGAGGCCCAGGAGCGGCTGGATACTCTGTTGTCCGAGCAGGGCATATCTCCGCCTCCGCCTTCCTTCGAGCAGTTGTATGAGCGAGCTCTCATCTTTGCTCAAGCCGATCAGTCGGATAACGCCCTGTCCCAACTGGAAGAGATTTACCAGGAAATCTCCCAGGATCCATCCAGGGCTGGTCTGAGCAGGAAGATTCTTCTCCAGATGGGAATTCTTAACCATCAACTGAGGCGTTTCGATGCCGCTATAGACATTCTGGGCCAGTTGATGCAGCGCTGGCCAGACTCTCTGGAGGCTCAGGAGGCCCTCTTATGGCGGGGTAGAATTTATCCCAAAGTAGGGAAGAGAGAGAAAGGTATCCAGGTCCTTCTCTCCCTGGCCAGCAGGTACCCCAGCAGCCCCTTCGCTTCCCGATCTCTTTATGAGGCGGCTGTATTTTTGGAAGGTGATGACAGGCTGGAGCAGGCCTGGCAGACCTATTTGACCATGGTCGAGAATTATGCCACAGATCCTCTGGCCGTGGACGGCCTGTGGAAGGCCAGTTGGATTTCCTATCGCTCCGGCGATATGGAAAAGGCCCTTCAATTATTCGAGCAGTTGACCAGCAGCTTTCCTCGCTCTTCTCTGGTTGAGCGGGCTCTTTACTGGGAGGCCAGAGCCAGAGAAAATCTGGGGGATCAGGAAAGGGCTTTGTCTATCTACAGTCAGCTTTTGAACAGAGGACCCCTGACCTACTATGGGCTTCGGGCAGCAGAGCGAGTGGCCAGGATTACCGGAGGAGGGGATACCGGGAGCGGCGGACCAGGTGAGGCAAATGAACAGGAGGATTCTAGCGGAAGCAGAGCTTCAGATACAGTAAGGAGCAGCGGGGTAGAGGGAAGATCGAAAGATAATATCCCGGTGTTCTCAGAAGTTGGAGTCAGGCTTCAGCCAGGAGGGCAATATTTCCAGGAAGTCAGTGCTCCTGTGTTCCTCGCAGACAATCCTCCTTCTCCTCAGGCCGTCTCCCATCTGGAGAAAGGTAGAGAGCTGGTGGAGCTGGGCCTTCGTTCCATGGCTGTTAATGAGCTGGAGTTATCCCAAAAACTGGAACCCACTAACAAAAATTTTCTACTGGAACTCAGCGATCTATATCTCCAGATTGAGGATTATCCTCATTTGATAAGAATTGCTGAGAAAAGCTTTAGGGAATTCCTGGTGCGATATGAGACCGACTCTGTCTTCGCCTGGGAAATGGCTTACCCTCTGGGATACCAGCCTCTGGTGGAAAGTTACGCTGGCCAATATGCCATTGATCCCTACCTTCTATTCGCGCTTATCCGGGAGGAGAGCCACTTTAACCCCAGAGCCGTATCTGTAGCCGGAGCCAGGGGACTGATGCAGATTATGCCCTCCACGGGGGAGAGCATCGCGGCCAATATAGGCGAACACTATAGTCTGGAAAGCTTGCAGGATCCGGAGAAAAGCATCAGAATGGGTTCCTGGTATCTGAAGGAGCTCCTGGATAAATTTGATGGAAACGTTGTTTTGGCTCTGGCCGGATACAATGGTGGTCCCGGGGCAGCCGCCAGGTGGCGGGATAGATTTAGTGGGCTGGAGGAAGATGAGTTTGTGGAGAGCATCCCCTATAGAGAGACCAGGGGATACGTGAAGAAGGTGCTGAGGAGTTATGCGGTCTATCAAAGCATCTATGGAGAGAAATAGGGAGCCGCAAAACTTATAGGTCATAGATGCTGAATATCTCTTCTTGCTCTTGCAAAGTATTAGCGGCGCCTCCGACCCTAAGATTAGCAAACGGACCAAGGGCCGATCTTAAACGTATCCAGCTCGATCCCCTAACTCTTTATGAGTTAAAAGGACGGGAGCGGCTTACATTCTTTCAGTCTCTTGAACTCTTTTGTTTTTTCTCGCTGCTTGTCCTGAAAGCTCCTATGTTAAGTGAAAGATGTGCTATAGGGTGGGCAAGAGACTTGGTGCTGAATAGCCGTAGGGTATCTCCAGCCCGTGTATTTCCAGGAGTGCTCCATCGGAAAAAATCTCTTCCACCTTCCCATCTGCAACCACTTTTCCCTCATCCATAATGATGGTTCGCTTGCAGATCTCTACCACAAAGGGCAGATCATGAGTGATCAGTATCTTGGTAACAGGCAGCGATCTTAACACCTTGATCAATTCTCGTCTGGATCTCGGGTCCAAATTGCTGCTGGGCTCATCTATAGCCAGGATATCTGGCTGCATAGAAAGAACTGTGGCTATGGCGGCTCGCTTTTTCTGACCCAAACTCAAGTGATAAGCCGATTTTTTCTCAAAGCCTGGCAATCCTACTGCCCCAAGGGCCATTTCGGTTCTTAGAATAACTTCATCGTGAGGCAACCCCATATTTATAGGCCCAAAAGCCACATCATCAAAGACAGAAGGACAGAATAGCTGATCATCAGGATCCTGAAAAACTAGCCCTACCCGACGGCGAACCTCCTTGATATTAGAGTTGGAAACGGAAAGACCAAAGATTTTCACTTCACCCTCGCCCTTAAGAATGCCGTTTAGATGAAGTAGCAAAGTGGACTTGCCGGCCCCATTGGGCCCAATAATGGCAACTGACTCACCATTTTCGACTCTCAGATTAACATCCTTTAAAGCCTGAGTCCCATCAGGGTAGGTGTAGCGTAGATTTCTTATCTCGATGGCCTGGCAGTTTTTCACTTGTTCCCCTAAACTCAAATTGCCAGGCGGCTCCTCTGGTCTCAAACTCTTACCTCTCTACTTACCTGAAGCTCTGATCAAAATAGCCGAGATGAGGATTGCTCCCGCAAACAGGACATCCGGAATAGATATCCTTTGTCTACTAAGGGTTGTGACCTCTCCGTTATAACCTCTAGCAAGCATGGCCAAATACACTCTCTCTCCTCGCTCATAGCTACGCAGGAACAGCGTGCCTATCATGTGTCCGATTACTTTAGAGTGCCAGATCCATCGGCCCCCAAAATTTCTGGAATCTCCGGCCCGCTTCATCCTCATGGCCTCATCCGTCACTACAAATAGATAGCGATACATAAAAGCAGCAATATTGATAAGGATACCAGGCACCTTTAGTTTTCTAAAACCCTCCAGGAGTTCGTTAAAGGGCGTGGTAGAAGAGAGAAGGATCATGCAAAGTACCCCAATGTATGACTTTATAACTACATTCCAGAGCACTAGAAGCCCATTTCGAGATATGGCTATGCTACCTAAATTATAGCCGCCGCCCACTGTATCAGGATTTAGAAAGGGTATAAATATGGCCACGATTAACACAAAGGGGATGACGACCAAAGATCTTTTCATAACATGTTTCAAGGGGAGGCGAGAGATAAGTAAAACTGCCAGCAATATCAGCAAGTATCCGGCAAAGGCAAAGTAGGCCTGGGCCAGTGTAGTTACACAAATAATAATAAGGGCAAAGAAGGAAACAATCTTGGCTCTGGCATCCAGACGATGTATAGGACTATCCAGGTTACTATAACTATCTAAAAAGGCATGCGTCATAATCAGTCTCTTAATTTTAACCAGGTTCTTGAAAACTCAGATTGTTAGGGAAATTCACCATAATTCTTGGCTCGCCAGCGAACCGCTAAAGGCAGGACCTGATCAGAAGCCTCTTCGTCTGAACTCTGGGTATGGACCAAGAAACTTAAGAGCCCGATTTTTCGTGTTTCAGTAATAAGGTTAACTTTCAAAAGGGTCGCGCCGCCAGCTCATAGCCTGATGCGGGTCACTTTTGAGTCCTGATCTAACTTTTGGATTTAGGTTTAATAAAGAGCGCTATAGCATACCCGATGGCAAACACAGCTAGAGTGCCCACCAGGCCAGCAACACCTGTTGCCAGAGCCCCTTCTCCCAGACCAGGCATGGCATAATCCGGTATGGGGGCCAGCTTCCAGGCTGACCATTCTTCACCCTTCTCCAGAAAGCCTTGGTCTTCCGCTACTCTCTCCAGGCCGGTAGGAAAAGGCGAAGCAAAGGGAGAGATAAATATCGCCAGGAACAGTGAGAGCAGCAGTGCGCCAAGTATGAAGATTTTTGTGTTTCTGTCCAAACCCATTTGTTTCCTCCTCCCGTGAATAGTGAAAATGACGAATCTACTTTCTGGCTATCGTTCTTTAGTGGCACTTACTGGAACATAGTAAGTGCTGACTAGATCCGGTCTGGTTCCCAGGACGATGCTCACCACAGCAGTGGCTATAATCGCCTCCCCAATGCCAATGAGCATATGCACGCCAACCATGGCTGGAAGAGCTACATGTAGAGGGGAGGTACCCGATACAGCAAGTTGAAAGGCACCGGATGCAGAAGCCAGAACTATGGAAAGCCAGGAAGCTATGGCAACAGATGAAAGAAAGCCGAGGCGGGTACGGGGCACGCATTTCTTTACGGCTACAAAGACGTAGTAAGATAGTATGCCCCCCCACTACCCCCATATTGAAAATATTGGCTCCCAAGGCTGTGAGGCCCCCATCAGCAAAACCTATGCTTTGGACAATCAGAACCACGGCCATGATCAGGCAGGCGGCCCAGGGGCCAAGTAGAACTGCCGCCAGGACTCCTCCCAGGAAATGGCCACTGGTACCTCCGACAACGGGGAAATTAAGCATTTGGGCAGCAAAGATAAAAGCGGCTGTTAGGCCAAGCAGAGGAACCTGTCTCTCTCCCAGCTTCTGATTGACCTTCTTAATCCCGTAGCCTAACGCACCTGCAGAAATTACTGCCGTGGTAATAATAGTTTTAGGGTCTAGAAAGCCATCTGGAATATGCATTTTATGCCTCCCTTGAAAATAACCCAATTTTCATGCGACGTGGTGCGCCGCGGTGCATGGGCGATTCCTTTCTGTTGTTTGTACAACGCCAAATCAGAACGTAGTAAAAGCTGATGCATACTGATTCTAGAATCGTAGCACCCCAGCGACAAAAAATATCCTTTTCAGCCAGGCCGAAAAGGTCCTCTAAATCAACTCGTTGCCGGTAGTGGTCATAGTTAACTTTCCATGCTTAACCCCCTTTGTTCCAATTAATTGATCGGCCACCTCTTGTATCTCGTTGCTTTTTCCTCTGACAACCAAAACTTCCAGGCAATTGTGCTGGTCCAGGTGCACATGTAGAGTAGAGATAATCTGGGAATGGAGCCGATGTTGTAACTGGGCCAATTTGGCTGTCAGGTCTCTTGTTTCATGGTTGTACACCAGGGTAACTGTTCCCACCACTTCCTTATCTTCTGTCTTCCAGTCCAGCTCAACCAGGTAATCCCTGATCAAGTCTCTGATTGCCTCTGACCTGGTAGTATACTTTTTATCGGCTATTACTCTATCGAAACTATCCAGTAACTGAGAATCTATAGAGACCCCAAACCTGATTGTCTCGCCCATGCCAGCTCTCTTTCAAAAGATGTTTCTTAGATGGAGTGTTACCTTTTCATAAATAGTAGCACACGCACGAGGGGGTGTCAAGCTTCTTTGCTCCCGGGTGAGGGCCAGATTTGTCCCAGGGTTAGTTTGCTATGCCTGCCTTCGTCCTGCCGAGACGCTTCCTGCGGCGCAGGAAGATAATCAAAGCGATAGTGATGAGCAGGGCCAGAGCCGGCCAGAGCAGCAGGGGAATGGTTTTAGCCTCTTTAATCCGGTTCCCAGTCCCGGCGTAGTACTCCGGGATCTGGGGAATGGCAAGGCCAGGTGCGACGGGTTGGTTGGCGGCGTATTCGAGCACCGCCTGCCAGATCTTAAGCTCCGCTCCATCGTAAATAATAATGAGATCTTCCAGGGGAACCTCGTTACCGAGACGGTCTTTAGGGATTACCCTCAGGCGGGGGAGTCTATCTCCGACCCAGGGAATAAAGGAGGCGATATAATAGTCGCTAACAACGTGGTAAAGGGTTTCGTCTTTCCAGGAAAGAGGAACATAATCGGCGGGGTCACCACCCTGAATTCCGTCGCCGATAAAGCGCTCCGCTTTCAGGACAGCCCGATGGGTGGGAATGGGTAGATTTTTAATGGGCACCCAGAAGAGGATAGCGCGGGCGGGGTCAAAGGTATAACGCAGGCCTGAAACCTGCAGAAAGTAGGCATCGCCCAACAAATCCGACAGCAGTGCCGAGATCTCCAGCACGCGCCGGATTTCATCCCCGGTGAGGTAAATAGAGACCAGGGGATAGCCGGGCTGACCATCGCGACCGCTGCCCAGGCTGACCGGATTGGCCAGATCATAGAAGGAGATCTGGTTTTGGGAGTGCTTCATGGAGCCGGGGATAAGGCTGCCCCGGATGTTCCCATTGGCCTGAAAGGCGAAGTGAACCTTCTCCCCCGTTTTTTGTTCCCCCACCAGGCGCATGGCGTCGGTGATAAAATTCCCGAAGGGGGTTTCGGTCAGGGGAGGTTTGTAGGACAAGGAGAAGGTTGAAGTGGCTACTATGTCCATGATATCGCTGAACCTTCCCCCGGTCATCTTTTCGATGAGAGCATTCAGATGCCTGGTATAGACATTGATAAGAGTGGTGGTGATGGGATCCAGCGGAACGCTGTCGTCGATGGGAAGCAGGAAGGGTTGGCCGCGGTCATGGTTACGCACCCGCACCGTTCCCGTGGTGCGGTTGTAGGCCAGCTCCAGCACCCCCAGGTAGCGTAAAAGGCTACCGGCCTGGACAATGATGGTATCATCCACAATAACCGGTTCCTCCAGGGCGGTATGGCTGTGTCCCCCCACAATAATGTCAATCCCTTCCACTGCCGCTGCCAGAGAGCGGTCTTCTTCGACCCCAGCGTGGGTGAGGCCGATAATTATCTCCGCGCCATTGTCTTTAAGCATTTGAACAGCAGCGGTGGCGGCTTCAAAGCGGTCGGTAATCTCGACCGGATCGGTGTAAAGAGCTACTCGCTCAGCATCTTCCCCCAGCAGGCCCAAAAAGCCCAGGCGCAGGTCATTTTCCAGTTCCAGGATGAAGGTTTTCTGAATGCCCACAGCGGCCAGGGGATGCTGAGCGGGAGGTTGGATGTTGGAGGCGACGATAGCGGGAGTGGTTGCTTCCGGGTAACCGGCGGTCTCCAGGTAACGGGCGAGGGCTTCGGGGCCAAAATCAAATTCGTGATTGCCGATAGTAATAACATCGTAACCGATCTCCTGCATTAAGGCCAGTTCCGGAGCTTGCCCCGCCAGGGCTAACCAACTGTAAGGAGAGCCCCCCAGGTAGTCTCCTCCTGATAACAGGATTACCGGTTCGCCGGCACCTTCCTTGCCCTCCCGGAGCTCCTTAACCAGATGGGCCAGGCGGGCAAATCCACCCACAGTTAAATCCTCCTCTTCCGGGTGGAAGTCTACCGCCGGAGAGTGAGGAATCAGGGCTGAGTGCTCGTCGTTGGTATGAAGAATAGTAAAATATATTTCAGTTTCGCTGCTTGCTGCTTCCGTTGAAAACGGTAACATCCATGAAGCGGTCATCAACAAAACCAGCAGACCGGCAAGAACAGTATGCCCTATCTTCCAGGATGATTTTTTTTGCTGCATGATCTTCCCCCTCCTTATAGAACAAAGACGATCCACAAGCTCTACCACCAACTGGGCATTAACGGTGCCCGGCTGGGTCTATATTAACCCACTCCTCATCCACAGGGCAATAGGGTAATTTGCTATTCTGGATGGCGCGCAGTATAGTAATATGATGGCCGGCTCTTCGGTGTCAGTCAGACTAGCGGGAGGTGACCTGCGCAAGACCAGCATGGCTCTTCATGGCCCTATAGCACACGAGATGATTAAGAAAATCTTTTTCGATAAACTATTTTGTATACCAATCTGACAGCAATGGCAGAGGGATGTAACGGAAAGGCAGAGAATGAGCACCGACAAAGCAAGAATAATTCTTAACCAGTTAAAGTCCGAAAATTTGACCTCTTGGGCCCAGACTTTCGATAATTTGACCTGCTTTACTCATCCGTCTAACTTACAGGAGCGCATCAAATCCCTGGGCAAGTTAATTACAGAAGAATTTGAAAAGTCCAGCCCAGAAGAAAAGGAAAGACTAATCAAGTTTTTAACCTGGCTTACCATTGCCCTGGATGGTTGTTATGAATTGAGGCTAAATCTACAAAACAGAAACAGACATGGCTCAAGTATTCTTACCGATGCGGAACTTAAACCAATAGTTCAAGAATTGCTGGCCCTCCTGGAAGAATTTGAATCTAAAGATAAAGAGCTGGTTATTGATGTGCTGCGCTCGGAAAAATCGCGGCTTACCAACATAATGTCCACAAGGGGAACCAGTCTGTTTGCAGCCAAGGCCCAATCTGCAGATACTACTTCCTCCAGAAATTGGATTAGCTACTGGTCAGAATTTGGTAGGAGTTCTAATCTACGAAAATACAGAGAGAGGGTAGATGGACTAATTGGGGTAGACTATGGTTTAGGAGTTTTTGAATCCAGAATTTTTTGGGGAGCAAATTTAGTAATGATGAATCCTACCCTGGCCCGGCTGGCTTTGGCCGAAGATGATGAACTGCAAGCTATGAAAGGGGAATTTGCTCAACGTTACGCTCACCAGTATCCAAAAGAGCGCCTAGTACGAGAGGCAACCAAAATAGCTGGCCTCAAAGCCCGCCTGGCCTTAAGAGCAGTATTTCTTTTAACTGGGAAAGGTAAGATTAGTTTTCAGGTCAATCCAAGAACCTATAACCAACCCCACAAATTGGAAGAGGATATCCGTAGTCTTTATCAAGAATTCAATCAAGAAGCACTGGAATATGATTCTGGACTCTTTTTGGATGAAGTCCTTACCTTGGAGGAAATTAAACAAAAGAAGGGGCAAACCCATGTCTTTTTCAAAGTAGACGGCTCAAGTAGAAATGTATATGGAAAAATTGACGAAGTAATGCTTAAGCAAGTCAGAAAAGGCAAAATCGATCTGACCCAGGACGATACCGGCGGGGTAATGGAACGAGTTATGTCAGATGGTATGAACTGTAATGTGACCGTAGCAGGATTCGTAACCGATGGTCTGTGGGCCTTTTTCTCTCAGATTCGCGGCCATTGCAAAGCCAGAAAAAAAGCCCACCTCAGGCAGACTATAAGCCATTCCATCATAACTAAGATGGGTGGCCGCGTCGAAGCATCCTTGAGATGGACAGCTCTACAGAAACTGGCAACCGCTCTGAAAGAGAAAAACAATCCAGAAGCAGATATAGTTCTAAGAACAGATCATACCAAAAATGGAACTTTGGATGACCCCAGCCTAAGAAAACTGGCTAAAGAAGCAGGTTTTATTTTACCTGAGGAAATTACCCGTGCTGATTATGAGAAACACGAAAGAAAATTGTTTCCCCAAGACACCGCCATCTGTAGCATTGCCGAAGCCATATCCAAACGTTCCCATAGGATCATAGGCGATTTAAAAAAGCACCGCATTCTTAGAGAACAAGGGGTCCAGGAGTGGGAAACCGGTGATCTGCAGGCATCTATGAGGCCACCTTACGCTGGAAGATTTGCTCATGTGGAAGAGCTAACCGGAATGTATGCCCAGGGACATTTTCCTGACATTGCCTTGGCCATCGAACAATGGAAAGATTTCAACCCTGATCCTGGGAACATCAATAAACCGGTAGATGAAGAGAAAATTGCCCAACTGTATTATTCCATAATAGGTGAAGAATTTGGCAAAGCATTTGAGGTGAGCGACGAGCTTAAGGAAATACTGACTTTCTTTGGGGTCTACAAAGAAGAATATGGCAACAAGGGGATAAAAATAGATGAGCTCTATCAGCACCCCTTTAGTCAACAGACCTTGTTCGGCGAAGTTTTAGATAGAATTCCCCAGACCGATGAAGAAAAAGACCAAATAAAGAAAGGATTTATAGGAGATTTCAACCTTTTATATGATGAACTCGTGGCTGTCTGAGCAAGAAATCGCTACCAAGTTGCGTAAAGCCTTACCTTATACTGCTCCCCAAATCTTAGATAGGGGACCCATATTCGGTATGGGTTATCGTCCGTCCTGGAGATTAGGCAATATAGTCCAGGCCCAAATAGCCAAAGATTTGGGGTTAAAAGTCATGCTTGCCCAGCAATCGGCAAGAGAAATAGAAAGAACTAAAAGGACTTTCCAGGATGTTATGGATTCCGCGACCTATGCCGCATTCTTAACCGAATTTAAAGCCCCCTGGGGAGCAGATGCGGATCACTTGAAACAGGAAAAAGACATAGAGGAGGCAGTTAAGGCAGGCTTTACTCATTTCACTTATGATGTTTCAGAAGAGTTGAAAAAAGACTTAAACCAAACCATCGCCAAGATTTGTGATCTTTATTTCTTTACCCAGGAGTTAAGGGGGAAGGAAAACTTTTCAACGGAGATCTCTCTCGATGAGACAGAAGAAACAACCAAACTGGCAGACCTTACCTTTCTATTGGAAGAGCTAAAAAGAAACAAAGTGCAGGTTGATGAAATAGCACCGCGTTTCCCTGGCTACTTCGAAAAAGGCATTGATTACTATTGGCAGAAGGAAAGTGGCCAAAACATAAGAGACACCAAAGCATTTGAGGAATACCTGGAAGAAGTTGTGAGAATAAGTAAGAAATTCGGGTTCCGAATCAGCATTCATTCCGGAAGTGATAAATTTTCTCTTTATCCCATCATATCTAGAGTTACAAAGAATAACTTCCATCTTAAGACTGCTGGTACCCACTACTTAGAAGAACTAAAAGTTGTTGCCAAACATGATCTGGACTTATTTAGAGAAATATATTACTTTTCCCTGGAGCAATTCCAGAAAGATCGGGCCACCTATGAGCTCAGCACTAACCTGGATAACATACCTGATCTTACAAAACTTAATGGCGAACAAATGGCATCTTTGCTTGATAGTGGGCCTGGCAACGATGACCTGCGACAGGTGCTTCATGTCACCTATGGCTCTGTTTTGACTGCCAAAGGACACGACGGAGCGCCCAGGTTTGCCGACAGGTGCTTTGCCATTTTGAAAAAAAATGAAAAAGAGCATTTTGAAGTTTTGGGTAACCATATAAAACGCCATCTCAAGTTGCTTAATTTGATGGAGTGACCATTACCAAAACCCTCTTCTGGAGGCTTTGAGGCCCGTGGGTCAGGTAATTAGTTTTAGTCCAAGTAAAATGGGCCCAGTAGTGACCAAGTGAAGATGGGACTAAGGAAAGATTATTGAGGTATTAGGAAGTTCAGATGGTTTAAAGATCTATGAGGCATCTACGGCTAACATTACTTCATTGGCCCTGGGTGAACAATGGTATCTGGCAATTCTTGTAAATAGCTGTCTTAAATCTGGAAGGAGAGCATATCATGCTAGACGGGATGAAGATAGGCATTGTCCATTTCATGGCCTATCCCGAGACCATCAAAGGGCAAGGCCCGGTAGTAGAGACTCTGAGGAAGATAGCTGAGGATGATTTCTTCGATCTGGTGGAAGTCACCTGGATAAAAGATGACACCGTCAGAGAAGAGGCAAGAAGACTTCTTCAAGAGGCCCATCTGGAAGTGGCCTATGGCGCTCAGCCCTGCTTGTTGTCCCAAAAACTGGATCTCAATGCCCCTGATGAAGCAGAGAGAAAGAGGGCTATAGATCAGGTAAAGCAGTGTATAGATGAGGCTTACTACCTTGGTGCCAGAGCTCTGGCTGTTCTTTCAGGAAAGGACCCAGGGGAGGGAGGACGAGAGCAAGCCTCCTCCAGTCTGGTGGCATCCCTGAATGAGCTCTGCGCTTACTCCGCAGAGAAAAGCTCCTCTGCTTCCGGACAGGCTTCATCTACAAGAGAGCCTATGCCCATCATCCTGGAGACTTTTGACCAGGTTCCCTTTGGCAAAAACTGCCTTATCGGGCCAACCAGGCAGGCGGTGCGGGTAGCTGAGGTAGTAAGGAAGAAGCATTCCAATTTCGGCCTGATGATCGACCTCTCCCATCTGCCTCTTTTAGGAGAGAGCGCTCAAGAGGCCCTGGGTCTGGCTAAAGATTACCTTTTGCATGCTCACATCGGCAATTGCGTTATGAAAGATAGTTCTCACCCCGCCTACGGGGACAGCCACCCCCGTTTCGGTTGTGAGGGGGGAGAGAACGACGTGAGCGAGCTGACCGAGTTTCTTAAGGTCCTGAGAGAGATCGGATACCTGGAGCGGGACGACCGATTTGTGAGCTTTGAGATTATGCCCATGAAAGGAGAATCCTCCGAGCTGGTCATCGCCGGGGCCAAGAGAACTCTTCAGCAGGCCTGGGCCAAGGTCCGGACAAGTCTGTAAGACAGGCAGATAGGAAAATGAGTGCCACATTCTTGCTGACCGTGGCTGTGTGGCAGGTAGATTGTCGCAAAAGAACAGAGCTGTTGGCTCGAATCTACGGAGGAGGCCAGAACACGGGTTGGTGCGTGGGAATTTACCTTATTCCTGATGTTTCTTTAGCCGGTTTTCCATCTCGGGATTACCGGTTAAGTCTTTGATTGATTTGTTTGGGCCAACTGACAACATGGGAGAAAGGATGAGATCATGCACAAAGTCTACGTCACCAGACAGATTCCTGAGCCTGGCCTGGAGCTTCTGAGAAAGAACTATGAGGTAGAGGTAAACCCGGAGGATCGGGTTCTCACCCGAGAGGAGCTTCTAGAGAAGGTGAGGGGCAGAGACGCCATTTTATGCTTGCTTACGGACAAAATCGATGCCCAGGTTATGGATGCGGCTAAGGGAGCCCGAATCTTTGCCAACTATGCTGTGGGTTATGACAACATCGACGTGCCTGAGGCCACCAAAAGAGATATTCTCATCACTAACACCCCTGGAGTTCTCACCGAGACCACCGCGGATCTGGCCTGGGTTCTGCTCATGGCCGCAGCCAGAAGAGTGGTGGAGGCCGACCGCTTTACCCGGGCAGGTAAGTTCAAGGGCTGGGGACCTATGCTCCTTTTGGGCACCGACGTCTGGGGCAAGACCTTAGGCCTGGTGGGAGCAGGAAGAATCGGCAGTGCCCTGGCCCGAAGATCAGTCGGTTTTAAGATGAGCCTCCTTTACCACGACCCCTATCCCAACCGGGAGCTGGAGGAAGAGCTGGGGGCCAAAAGGGTAGATCTGGATACCCTGCTTAAGGAGTCTGACTTCATCTCCATCCATGTTCCTCTTACCCAAGAGACCCATCATTTGATCGGGGAGAAGGAGTTTGGCTTGATGAAGCCCTCCGCCCATCTCGTCAATACTTCTCGGGGTCCAGTGGTGGATGAGGAAGCCCTGGTGCGGGCTCTGCGGGATAGAAGGATAGCCGGAGCTGGCCTGGACGTCTACGAGCATGAGCCTGAGCTGACTCCTGGTTTAGCTGAGCTGGACAACGTGGTTCTGGTTCCCCATATTGCCAGTGCCTCTACCGAGACCCGAACCAAGATGGCCACCATGGCCGCCCAGAGCATCGTGGACTTCTTTGAAGGACGGAGACCAACTCACTGTGTGAACCCGGAAGTGCTGAAGTAGAATCTTGCAGGTGTCCTCCTCCAGAAAAGTGGAGGGAAAGTCTACTCTCTGGAAGTCTCAGACTGGAAGTCTCAGGCTTGACAGTCTCAGCCAGAGGATTTACAATGGGAAATGTAGCGAACATGTGTTCGCTACATGTAATGGTGACCATACTGAGATATTTCCATGGACAACCTGGAGAAACTGAACATTCTGGGCCAGTCAGCCATATATGATATTTGTTCCGCCGCCTGTTCTGGAAGAAGGATGGAAGGACGGCAGCCCTCAGGAAATCCCTCCGCATTTGGCATCTCTCAGAGCTTCCTTTCCGACGGAAAGTGCGTTTCTCTTTTTCGAGTGCTTCTCACCAATGTCTGTGAGAACGATTGTCTTTACTGCGTGAACCGAGCCAGCCGGGACACGCCCCGAGTAAGCTTTTCCCCTGATGAACTAGCCTGTCTATTTATGGAATTCTACCGGCGCAACTATGCACAGGGCTTATTCTTGAGTTCCGGACTGGGAGGCGATCGGAGCAAAACCATGGAGCGGATGATCAATACCGCAGAGATTCTACGCCACAGGTATCATTTCACTGGATACATCCATCTCAAGATCTTGCCCGGAGTTGGTGATGACTTCATCGAAACTGCCGCCAGCTTGGCAGACAGAATATCTATCAATCTGGAAGCTCCCAGCCAGAAGAGGCTAAGAAGGATCGCTGACCAGAAGGCGTTCTTGGAAGACATTCTGAAACCTATAGAAAAGATCCACAAAATTATAAAGGAAGGTAGGGGAGTGCCCTCTGGATATACCACCCAGTTTGTGGTCGGGGCAGCCGGGGAATCGGACCAGGAGATCTTAAAGACCACTGGCTGGTTATATCGGGAGAAGGGGTTGCGCCGGGCCTACTTCAGTGCCTTTGTCCCTATTCCTCGGACACCCCTGGAAGACGAGAGGCCGACATCTCCAATCAGGGAGGCCAGGCTCTACCAGTCAGATTTTCTTTTCCGTTTCTATAATTTTGACTTCTCTGAACTGATCTTGGATGAGAAGGATAATTTGGTTCTTGACCTGGATCCTAAATTAGCCTGGGCTCGGGCCAATCCTCACCTTTTTCCTGTAGAAATAAATACTGCCCCCTACGCAAATCTGCTGCGAGTGCCCGGCATCGGTCCCACCTCTGCCCGACGCATTATCCGGGCCAGACAAAAGCATTGCTTCACGGACGAAGAGGAGCTAAAGAGGGCAGGGTTAGTTCTCTCCCGGGCTAAAAGTTTTATAACCATCAATGGCAAAAGGCCCTGGAGTGCGCGGTGGGAGCAGTTGGGGTTTAGTGCGCGAATTTCTTGAAAAAATTTGTCTTCCCCACGGTCTACCGTATATTAAAACGGTCTTCAAAGGTAAGGCATGTTTATGCTACGGTTAAATATGTAAGTAGAGATCAACAATTATCTTTATTGGGCTATGCACATGACTGACCTTGTGGGGTGGCGGCATGGGCTTTGCACCGAAAGCAGGCGCTGTGTGGTGTGATCGCGGTCAAAACGCAGCCAAAGTGGTGCGCTGCGCCCATAAAATTCTGCAAAGGGGCATCAGATGCATAGCCCAATTATCTTTTTATCTTTTTGTTTTAGTTCAGCTATTAAAGTCTATCATTCAGATAATACACCCTAATGCAAAAGTATTCTTATGTTTTCGCTTGTTGTGTATCCTGTGGATTTTACAGTGGTTTTGACCAGAATATAATAGTAAAATTGATCTATGACGAGCTATAAATTAGGATATCTCCCTTGAAAATAACCAATTTTCATGCGACGTGGTGCGCTGCGCCGCATGGGTGATTTGTATGAAAATCGGTGTTTATTATATATGGCATAGTATTAATTATAACTATGACAATAGAGAAAATCAAGGAGACTTTAGGGAAAAAGACCTATAGTTATTAAATTTTGCGGATTTTAAGACATTAAGACAATGCGGCCCGGGCCGCTGGACAAACACATTTCCTTTTCCCCTTGGCCCAGGCCGCCCAGAGGACAGCTCAAACATGCAGCTCCAAGAAGCAATTGAACCTAAGCTGTAGCCCTCTCTTTTTTAGTTATCTCGTCGAGATACCACCACCAATGAGATTTAGGTGGATTGGGTACCGAGTCGCGCATGGAGGCAAGATCCATTTCTACGACAATGTCCCTTTTCTGTCTTAACTCCTCATCGGTCTTTGTGACTCTTTTCCGATCTTGGGGAGTACCGACTTCGGGCAGAAGTCCCTGGATGGAATCTCTATAAATAAACAGGGAAAGGATCTCGTCATAGATAGATCCCTCAAGATATCTAACGTTGTCTTCGTATGCATCAATAAGCCAGCTCAACTTCTCTCTTTTGGTCATGGACTCCAATCCTCTTTTATGAGATAGCCCTCTTCTGGTCCTGTCTTGATTTCAACCCATAGGCTCTGCCTGCTCCGAAGATATTGAGGCAGATCATCTGGGTGATGCGCGAAGAACGTAGCTATGATGCCATCTTCCTTATTGTACAGTAGTACATGCCCACGCTCAACCGAAATCAGTGCCCAATTTACGCTGTTACCATATTTCGGATCACGATAAGTAAAGATCCTGGCTTTGTCATCTCCTTGCAATCTTCGGATAGACTTCCAATACTCCTTGCCCGTGGTCGCTCCCACTTTCCGCCCGTGTTTCTTCAGATGGTACAGAGACCTCAACAGCCTCTTCGCGGATCGTACTTCTCGCAATTCCGCCTCTATATCCTCTTTGGCCAACTGAATCAGTTCATCATATCGCCTTTGTTTCAATATCACCTCCCTGAGGGGTGGCATGCTTCCGGAATAGTGAATCAAGTTTTTTCAGACTCTGCCTTCTTTTCAAAGAACTATAGCATAAATGACTCCATATGTAAATATAGAACTAATGATAAACCTATAACTACAATTTGAAATCTTGTCCTCTCTGACTTACAATAAGCAGAGTATTTTTATTTTTGTTTATAAAATTTTAATACACTGTTTATGCATCGGCATTCAGGTGGTACAGGATCTCGATGAGAAGGAAACAGAATAGATAAGTGTATTTGTTATACAAAAGCAAAGACATCCAAGCAGGCTACAACTTCATCGTCGGCCCCCAGAACAGTTCCCTTAAATGGCTGGAGTTCGGAAGCCTGTATCTTGCCCAGGAGGGAGATTCGTACCAAGACAGGAGTGGAGATAAGGAAGTAGCTCTCTGTCTTTTAGAGGGAAAATGTGACATTCGCCTTCAGGGCGACTTCTTTGATCCTTTGGTCTATGAGGGTATTGGTGGCCGGAAGGACGTTTTCTCCGGAAAGCCTACCATGGTCTACGTTCCACCTCAAGTGGAGCTAGAGGTACTGGCCAGAACTCCTGAAGTCGAGCTGGGAATTTTTAAAGCACCTTCTAATTGTACCGTCCCACCAACTCTGATTTCGCCCCTGGATGTCTCATCTAATTGGGTAGGAAGTTCTAACTGGAAGCGGGAAGTTATTCTGGCTATTGGAGACAAAGTCAAGGCAGGAAGGTTGATAGTAGGGGAGACCATATCTCCACCTGGTAACTGGTCCAGCTACCCTCCTCATAAGCACGATACCCGGAGACCACCTCAGGAAGCCCCCTACGAGGAAGTCTATTTCTTCAGGGTTAAGCCATCTCAAGGATTTGCTGTCCAGTGGATCTATACCGATCCAGATGCCCCTGATCCTCTAAATGAGATCTATGTAGTGGAGAATAACGACACGGTGGTTATTACCCGGGGTTATCATCCAGTAGTGGCCGGGGGCGGTTATGAGCTTTACTATCTCTGGGCTCTGGCTGGAGAGGGAAGAGAGTATGCCGCCTGGTTCGACGATCCAAGACACGCCTGGATCAAGGAGCATGTTGAGGACACAGGAATAGCTGGAGATGATTCTGTGTTGGATCTGGCTAACCTATCTGAGGCTGGGAAGGATGATCTCTCTGGGAGTTTCGCCCCCTAGTTCATGTCTTCTAGCTAGTTCACGCTGAAAAAATAGCGTATAAGTGATTGAACACAAAAGACCAGAGGCTGAAGTTTACCCTGGGCCAGGACATAAATCCTGTTTTTCAGTAGGAACTAGCCAATTCCCATCTCTTCCAAAAACCGAAGGCTTTCGGAGAGCTCCTCTGGACTGACATAGGGATGTGCCTCCATTATTTTGATGGTGGAAGGGGAGACGTGCTTCTGAACAAAAGAAAAGTCCACCTCTCCAGACCCCGGGGCAAAGTGATCCTTGTAATCTCTCACATCGTGGAGATGAATTCCGATCATCTGGGAGGAATAGGTCTCCAAAAGTTCCTTCTGACTTGACACCCCCAGTTTCTCCTGGATTATAGCGTGTCCTACATCGTGCCAGTAGCGAAGGTTGCTTCCTCTGAATTGCTCCAGGATCAAACCTATTTCCTCAAAATCAGGAATCTGATGGAAGAAGTAGCGGTTCTCTACGCCCACATAAAGATTCCTTTTTTCGGCCTCTTCATTAAGCTCTTCCAGGCAGAGAAGTACCGCTTGGAAGCTTTTCTCCCGTAATTCCTTTCTTTGACGAAGGAGTTCGTCAACTATGGCTCGTGCTCTTTCCAGAGCAGAGCCCCCCTGTTTGTGGAGCTCAATCACTTCCTCCATGCGAGATTCCATGGGGACACGGCCCAGGTGGAAGACAACCGCTTTGGCTCCTAACTGGTCAGCTATCTCCATCGTTTTTACGGCAAACTTAACGGCCAGGGCTCGCTCTTCTTCATCTTCCGAGCTAAAGAGAAAGACATCTCCGCCGGGCTTGCGAGGTGGTTCGGGAGCTGGGAAGACGTTATGCATGCTGATTACCATCGGCTGGCGTTTCTCAAGAGCGGGCTGCATCTGGGCAAAGACTTCAGGGCTAACCCTGTACTCCAGCTCTACAGCTTTTATTCCGACACTTCGTATATCTTCTAGAATCGCTTCTCCGTTGTTGGTTTGGGCAGACCTCCAGCATGTTGATACTCCTAGCATTTGGTGAACAGCACTCCCTTCCGTGTCATAACCACCCTAACCCATGTTCACCGAACTTTTGCTCACCTATAGAATGTCCGTCAATGGTCTTGCACTGTGAGAAATATCTGAGTCTTTCCTTCTGAATTCTAAGTCCTGTCTTATCCTTTTTCGTAAGGTTGTCCAATAGCCTGGGGAGGAACAGCTCTTCCCACAAAGCCGGCCAGGACCAAAATGGTAAGCAGATAAGGGGTGGCTAAGAAGACCCCTCGAGGTATATAAGCGAGGAGAGCGGGAAAGGATACAGCAATTGCCACCTCCAGGGCTCTAAAAAAGGCAAAGAAGAAGGAAGCCCCCAGGGCTCCCAAAGGGTTCCATTTTCCGAAGATCATGGCGGCCAGGGCTATAAAACCGCCTCCAGCAGGGACATGGATGGTGAAAAGGTTAGAAATCCCCAGAGATATGTTTGCTCCGGCTATCCCGGCCAGGACTCCACTTACAATAACGGCAAAATAACGGCTCTTAAACACATTGATGCCCAGGGTATCAGCAGCCCTGGGGTGTTCTCCCACTGCTCTAAGGCGCAGTCCCCAGGTGGTTTCAAAAAGGAAAAGGTATAAGAGGATGGGTAAAACTAAGGCTATATAGGTGAAGACCGTCTGTTGCCATAAGACCTTACCTAAGAAGGAGTAGGGGTCGATCCAGGGAATCACAATGGGACGGTTGGCAAAGGCTAAGGGGACGGGAGGGGAATGGCCGGCTGTGCCGAAAATCTGCATGAGAAGATAGGTCATCCCGCCGTAAGAGAAGATGTTTATGGCGACCCCATTTACAATCTGATTGCCCTTCCAGGTCACGCAGATATAAGCGTGGAGCAGTCCCACTAAAGCCCCACCCAAGATAGCGGCTAAAAGTCCTATCCAGGGGGACAACTCAAAAAAGATAGGATCGTTAGAGAAATGATATCCCCAAAAATAGGCCGCTGTTACGGAGGTAAAGGCACCTATTCGCATTATTCCTTCCAGGGCTATATTGATGACTCCAGACCGTTCAGCTATTACCCCGCCCATGGCGGCGATAGCGGTAACAGCCCCGAAGGCTAAGGTAAAGTTAAGTAAGGTGGGGAGCATTTCATAGAGAACTGAGATAGCTAAAACCTCTTCCCTAAACATCTTCTGCTACTGCTGTGGCAGTGATGGGTTTTGCATATTTGATAAGAAGGTAACGAATAATCCCCTGGGCGGCTACAAAGATTACGGCTAAGGCCTGAAGAATATCGGCAAAGGATTTGTGTATCCCTACTAACTGCATCATGGCAGCTCCCTGCCGGACACCACCGAAGAATAAGCCTGCTGATAAGACGCCGAAGGGGGTAGTGTTACCTACAAGGGCCATGGCTATCCCGTCAAAGCCGTAACCAGGCCTGAAAACTGCCGGGTAGGAGTGAAGGACACTCATAACGAGGACAGCTCCTGAAATAGCGGCCAGACCGCCAGATATGAACATGGCAATGAACATAGTGCGGTCTACATTGATACCTGAATAGCGAGATGCCTCCTGATTGTAACCCACAGCCCTAATTTCATAACCTAAGCTAGTACGAAAGAGAAGGAGATAGATAGCTATGGTGGCCAGGAGGGCAATAATTATGTCGACCTTCAAACCGATAGCCGGAATTATGCTCCACAGTTGAGCTGTGGCATTGATGGTGTGGGTTCCTGTGGGAACTACCACCCCTGGGTCTGCAGGTACCCTTAAAGGCCCTACCACCAAATAATTTTCAATTAAGTTGAGAGCTACCCAGTTGAGCATAATGGTGGAGATTACTTCATGTACTCCTCGCTTTAATTTAAGATAGGTGGCAATAGAAGCCCACAATCCTCCATGTATAAAGGAGATAACGAGGATAAGGGGTATGGTTATGAAGGAGGGGAGATCAAGGAGAATTCCAAAATAAGCTGCGCTGATAGCTCCCACCAAGAACTGTCCTTCCACCCCAATATTGAAGAGTCCACAGCGGAAGGCTAAAGCCACCGAGAGACCAGTCAGGGCGAGAACTGAAGCATTTTCCAGGGAACGAGCAAGGCGAAAAAGCTGAGCCCTGTCCGGCCAGAGACCCATGCCAGCAAAAAGATTCTGATAGCCCTTGAAAGCATCTCCCCCAGTCAAAATAATTAAAATGAAACCAAATACTAAAGCCGTCAACACTGCTACAAAAGGAACCAGAAAATCTATTTTTTTTTCCTCTAACCTGGGGATTATCATGCCTTTACCTCGTCGGTTCTCTTGACCCCTAACATTAAAAGGCCCAACTCCTCTTCGGTAGCCTGGGAGGCATCTAATTCTCCTCTAATCTCCCCCTCGTAGAGGACAATTATTCTATCGGAGAGGGACATAATCTCCTCTAGATCCAGGGATACCAAGAGAATAGCCGTTCCCTCGGCTCGAGCCTTAAGAAGCCTTTCATAAACAAATTCCGTCGCTCCTACATCTAAGCCTCTGGTAGGCTGAGCAGCTATAATGATGGGTGGGGCGAAGCTTAGTTCACGAGCCAGGATCACCTTTTGCTGGTTTCCCCCTGAGAGGTTCTTGGCTTCAACATTTTTTCGAGGCGGCCTTATATCAAAGAGGCTAATCCTTTCTTCAGCACTGGTATCGATCTGGGCAAAGCTTAACCATCCTCTCCGGGAGAAGGGAGTTTGTGTTTGTCTTCCTAAGATAAGATTGTAAGCTACGGTGAAGGGAAGCACCAGCCCCCTCTTTTGCCTGTCTTCGGGGATGTGCCCTAACCCTTTCTGCCGCACCTCCCCGGGGTTGTACTTCTTAAGACGGTTTCTCTTTATCCATATCTCTCCTGCTTCCAATTTTCTAAGCCCAGTCAAAGCCTCTACCAGTTCTGTCTGTCCGTTGCCCTCCACTCCTGCTATTCCCAGAATCTCCCCTGCACGAAGTTGGAGCGAGACGCCTTTCAGAGCCAGAAGACCTTTACTATTCAAAGCCTTCAAACCCTTAGTTTCTAAAAGCACCTCCCCTACCAGGGGTGGACTTTTCTTCACCTCCAAAACCACATCTCTTCCCACCATCAATTTAGCCAGCTCTCTCTCGTTGGTCTCCTTAACCTTCACCACCCCTCTCACCTTACCGTTACGCAAGACTGCAATACGGTCCGCAATAGATAAGACCTCCTTTAATTTGTGGGAGACGAAAAGGATGGTTTTGCCCTCCGAAGAGAGCATTTTTATCGTTTTGAAAAGTTCCTGGGTCTCTTGAGGGGTTAGAACACTGGTAGGCTCATCTAAGATTAGAGTCTCCGCACCCCGATAGAGGGTTTTAAGAATCTCCACCCGCTGTTGTTGCCCCACGGGTATACTTTCCACCACGGCCGTAGGGTCCACATTTAGGCCAAAGCGTTGAGAGAGCTCTCTGGCCTTCTTTACTGCCCCTTTGAAGTCCAGAACAGCTTTAAACCTTGTAGGCTCTGCTCCCAGAACTATGTTTTCAGCGACAGTAAAGACAGGCACTAAGGTAAAGTGTTGGTGAACCATCCCGATTTTAAGGGCAATAGCGTCAGAGGGACTATGGATAGAAGCTAATCTTCCGTCAATCCAAATTTCACCTTCATCTGGCTGATAAAAGCCAGAGAGGATATTCATTAGAGTAGTTTTGCCTGCCCCTTTTTCTCCTACAACGGCAAGGACCTCCCCCTTTTCTATCTCCAGGGAGATGTGGTCATTAGCCTTGACCCCAGGAAAACTTTTTGAAATGCCTTTAAGCTCCAGGTAAACCATACTCATTTAATTCAAAAAGAGGGGGCCGGACCCTTGCTTCCGACCCCCTCTTTTTTTTTAAGGTACTCCTATTTCTTTAAGGTACTCCTATTTCTTCCAGAGCTCTGTCGCTGGTGGAGTAAAGATGACTGGTCGGTCTCCTGTGGGGTCAATCTTGGTCTCGTCTGGTACCACGAGGGTTCCCTCAATGATTAGCTGCTTTAGATTAGCTATGTGGTCTAAGATCTGGGGATCTTTGGCCATAATCATATCTTTAGTGTAGGTAAGGGGACTTATATCTACCCCACCTTCCTTGACTCCTAAAACGATGATCTCTGCCTTATAGGTTTCGTTGAGGACCGATTCTATGGAGCGGTAAACTGCTAAGTCTACCATCTTGAGCATGGAGGTAAGAACTCGCCCTGGAGCCATCCAATCCTGGTCGGAATCTACCCCAATGGCAAAATAGCCTTCACCCATATCTCGGGCGGTATCGATGACTCCTATTCCAGAAGCTCCCGCAGCAGCAAAGATTATATCTGCCTCCTTTCCGAAGATAGCCTTAGCTGAGGCAGCTCCCTTAAGGGGATCTCTAAAGTCTCCCGTATAGTCAACCAGTACGCCACGTCCTTCTGGCCCAGCTGCCTCAGGGTTAGTAGTCATAACTCCTGCTTTATATCCGGCCTCAAAACGGTGGATGATAAAAATGTCCATTCCCCCTACAAATCCTACCTTATTGGTCTCGGTCATCAGCCCAGCTAAGGCGCCTACCAAGAAGGAACCTTCGTTTTCTCTGAAGAGATAGGCCTGGGTATTGGGAAGCATCTCCACTTCCCCCTCCGGGTTTGTGGGCAGACCATCAATGATCATGAACTTAACGTCGGGAAACTCCTTGGCTACTTTATAAACAGCTTCAGATTGGAGAAATCCCACAGCGACTATCAGATCTAACCCTTCTTCGGCCAAGGTTCTTAAATTGGGGTAGAAATCTTCAACCACTCTTGATTCTATAACCCTGGGTTCAACGCCTAAGCTTTTAATCTCACCCTTCAAGAATTCTGGAACAGTGGCCAGGTCTCCCCCTGCTGCCCATAACTCCAATCCTCTCAAAGCAGCATCATTAAAAGATTTATCTCCTCTACCACCTACGCTAGTAACCAGCCCAATCCTTAAGGCAGACTCTTCCACCACCGGCTCTTCCACCAACCGCTCTGGCCTGCTTACATCGTACAGCGCACATCCCCCTAC
>NZ_BLRZ01000012.1:0-5520 GCF_013281975.1 Candidatus Hakubella thermalkaliphila
TTCTCCACATTGCCCTGAGTCACTTCCTCCTCAAAACGGTTAAGGGTAAAATCCTGCATATCAGGAGCCACAAATATCTGACTTCTAAAGAGGAAGAGCATCAGTATGAGCAGAAAAGCCAACAATATAAAATTATTGGTCAACCTTCTAAAATTGTTCACTTTGGGTTTGCTCTTTTGATTAGCCGTTTTTAATCACCTATAGCTCTACTTATATACTATCACAGCCTGCCCACTACTTCAATTTGGCCCGAAGGTCTGGGAGGCTCTAGCTTTGGCAATACTCGGGATCCAGGATGCGGACGTCAGGAAGGTGACGGTAGTCCTCGGCATAATCCAGACCGTATCCGACTACAAACTTGGAGGGGATGCAAAAACCTACGTATTTTATCTTGACCTGGGCAATCCGCTCTTTTGGTTTATCCAGAAGGGTACAGATTTCCAGACTTTTGGGTTCTCTAGTCCGAAGATTGTCATGGAGATAACGAATGGTCCGCCCGGTGTCCACGATATCTTCCACAACCAGGACATCCCTTCCCCGGATATTCACATCCAGATCTTTCACTATCCTGACCACGCCGGAGCTCTGGGTCCTATTTCCGTAACTCGATACGGCCATAAAATCGAACTGAGCAGGAATCTTAATGTACCGGCACAGGTCAGCAATAAATATAAAACCCCCTCTTAAAATAGCCACACAGACCAGATCTTTTCCCTTATAGTCCCGGGAGATCTCTTCTCCTAACTCCCTGGTTCTCTTCTCTATCTGCTCTCTGGAGATAAGGACTTCTCCTGCTTCCTCTTCCATTATCCCCTTCTATCCAACCCTACGGAGTTCTATCTCCAATACTCTTTTGGTGTCCCCATCGATCCTGACCCGCTGGTCCATCCTTAGCCCAGCTACCCAGACTATTTTATGGAAATCCTCCACGATGGGAACCCGCTTCCTGGCCCTCCTGGGTACCTTGCTATCGACGAAGAAGTCCTGTAACTTTTTGATCTTTTTCATCCCCAGAGGTATGAAACGGTCTCCCCCCCTCCAGCCCCTTACCTTGAGGGGAGGAACTATTTTGTCCAAATCCATCCATACGGTATTACCCTGAGGAATTGGACTTTCTCTATTATAATCCATTTCTCTGGTTTTTAGTACCAGACCTGCTTCGGGAATGTCCAGCTCTCCTTCTAAAGGCAGTTCTCGTTCTCTGAGGTCAGACTCTCCAGACACGGACCTTTTAGTCGCCACAATTCTATCATACTCCCGGTAAACTTCCAGACCACCTTCCATCAGGATATGAAAAGACTCATCCGCCTCCAGGGCCTGGGCTACTTCCTCCAGAGGCAGGAAGTCAACATCAAGCAGCTCTCCCTTCACCCGTTGAATGCCCCTCCTTAAGATTCTTCTTACCAGTGCCCTCGGCTGGCGGGCCAGCTCTTTTACATAAAACTGGACTGACTCCTCTCTGACAACTGCCAGATTCTGGAAAAGTTCCTCGGCCAGAGAATCCATCACTTCTTCCTCATCTCTCAATATCTCGGCCGTTCTGAAGACTATGTCCCGGAGAGCCGGGCTGAATTCCCTCTCCAGATAGGGAATGAGCTGGTTTCTGATCCGGTTTCGCTCATATTTCATCTCCCGGTTAGTCCAGTCCATTCTGGGACTCAGGCCTGCTGCCTGACAATAGTTCTCGATCTCCCGACGCCAGACATTGAGAAGGGGCTTTATAAGTTTGCCCTCTCTGTAGTTCATGCCTCCCAATCCTTTGGGACCAGAACCCCGCAAAAGTCGGAAAAGGAATGTCTCCACCTGGTCATCAGCCTGATGTCCCGTAGCGATGCGACTGGCTCCTAAGCTATCCGCCAACTGAAGAAGATGGTTTCTCCTTATCTCTCTGGCTACGCTCTGAAAGGATCTTCTCTCCCTTTTGGAAATCTCCGCTATATCCGCTTCAATCATAGTGACGGGTAGATTCCAGTTCTCTGCCACGGATTTCACATATCGGGCATCCTGGGTGGACTCCCCGTCCCGGGTCAGATGATCTAAGTGAAAGACGTGAATGGCAAAGTGGAGCTCTTCCCTTAACTGAGACAAAAGGTGGAGAAGGCAAAGGGAGTCCGGACCTCCGGATACCGAGACAATCACCAGAGCACCGGGGTCGATCAGTTTATTTCTTCTGATATTTTCTTTTACTTTTTCTTTAAGCTCCAGAGGCTGCATTGGAGCAATTTCCTCCCTTTCTGCTCCAAATCCTATCTTCAAATCCTATCTTTGGCGCGGCTACAGTTTCATGCCCAATCACTTCACATTATATATTAGTTGTATGCGAATTTCCCCTTGAGGAGAAGGGGGCAAAGGGATGAGCGTGGTCGTTTGCGATACTTTGTGGGCCAGGCGGGCAGTGGAAAAACTCTACCTGAAGAAAAGAGGTTCGCAAGAAAGTTGCACTTGACCCTGGCACAAGAGCAGATCTTGTTGCTGAGGTCGAGATAGCAGGAGAGCTAAAAAGAAGTTGGTCGTTAAGGTTAGGACCACGGGAGAGCCTGGAGTTGCTCGAATGGTTGGCTTCCAGCTTCTGAATTATATGCAGGGATTTTCTGAAGCCTATGGTATATTTGCAGCGCCCTACCTAGGTGATCGCGGTCGCCAAATCTGCACATACCAGGTATATTACGACATCGCAAATGTGACATGACGCTAGTATATGAGGATCTGTATAGATATGGTCTATCCTTCCTGTGTTAAAGGTGCTTGCCCTCCTGATAAGTCCATGAACCGCATAGCCCTTTGATAAGAGCAGTTCAGCAAGACAAGAACCATCCTGCCCTGTTATACCTGTGATTAGTGCCTTTTTCATCTCACCTTATCCTTTGTCAGTTTGTTTTGTCTGTCTGTCTGGATGGATTTGTTGAATTCATTCCTTCGCTGGATTATTCTGTCTCATCAGAAAAAACATCTATCGATGAACAATAGCTCGACTAATATCGAATTTAACTGTAGCGAGCTCATCTGGTGCCAGATATTCACTGGCATCCAGTATCTCGATACCTATTACATTGCCGTCCTTATCATAATCCATGATGATTCCTTCTCTTATCTCATCGCTTTCATAATAAGGTGTTTCTTTAATTCGAATATAGAGAATATCCACTTGCTCATCATATCTTACCCTCATATTTACCTCCAGTATTTTTCTATTTTTGGCGTCCAGCAAACAGTTATCACAACCTTGGCACAGGCTCCTTCTTCAAAAATAACTCGAAGCAGACCCTTTTGTCCACCTCGATCAAGTTTCTTCTGAGCTATTTTCCTCTCTTTCTTGCCTGAGAGTATCTGCCCAGGTGATTTGAGAGTATCTAATACAGCTTCATGATTTATCTCTCTTTCTTGCATCTGTAACTGTGCATATTTGGTAAATTCAACCTTTTCTTCCACTATTTCTCTACCTTTTATCTCTTTATCTTAACCACCGGCTCAGAACCACACAACCCCACACCCTTGACCAGTGGATGTTGCCATGTTGAAATCGGCGATAGATGTTCCTTGCATATTTTATATTGCTTTTCAAAATTACAAAATCAGGCCCAGAAAGCCCCGCAATTTATTGCTGGGGATGAATGGCCCCTTGTTTTTTGCTCCTAAAAATAGTGGAAAGGTTTAGGAATCTCGTATCAAAGAGGGTAAGAGTTCACCAAGTAAGGGTATTTGGCTCAAGGGCGAGAGGAAATGCGACAGAGGAATCAGATCTTGATGTTCTGATTGTAGTGGATTACCTTAATCATTTAATAGAAAAATACATAAGTGACTGTGTGTGGGAAGCGGGGTTTCCTGATGATGTAGTAGTTATGCCGATAGCAATAAGCTTGGATACTTTAAGAAATAGCCCAATTCGAGAGTCTGTTTTTATCCGAAATGTTTATCGTGAAGGGGTAACCATATGAAAGAAGAATTCAGTCACGGCGCCTGAAGGTAATAGATCCTCCACTCCCCAAAATAGATGATCACAAGAAGAAGTAAAAATTTAGATATTTTTTACATTTTTTGTCAGTTGTCTGTTTTCTCCACAGGATATTGAGCAATTACACAAAAATAGAAGAATGGATTCCGTGATACTACTTGGAGACGTGTAGGTCAAATCTTTGAGGGGATTACACCTCTTAATTGGCGGGTTCGGAATTTCATATAACGTCAGGTTTGTGAGTTTCCCGTTTATGCCGCTGTTATCTGAAGGCCGCCGTTAGGTTTTTTCATAAGCATTAAGAAAGTCATCTCTTGAAATTCCAGCTTGCGTGCAAATTGTTCTCAAAGTAGAAGCCTTTATTTTAGAATGATTGGGCATGGTTAAAGGAGTTTTAGTTCCATCTGGATTTTCTCGTTCCATCGATATATGTTCTCTTTCACGAATTACCCTGAATCCCAAAATCTCAAGTGATTTTATGACCCTTTGTTTCGGAGCATCAACCGGGAATTTTGGCATGATGCCTACACTCTGGCTTC
Organism: Candidatus Hakubella thermalkaliphila; assembly: GCF_013281975.1. Classification (GTDB taxonomy): domain Bacteria; phylum Actinomycetota; class Humimicrobiia; order Hakubellales; family Hakubellaceae; genus Hakubella; species Hakubella thermalkaliphila. The sequence continues at coordinate 4,492 of NZ_BLRZ01000012.1, forward strand.
TGCAACAAACGCCTCAAGAATAGGTGGCTCACCGTCAAGGACATCTTCTCCAAAGGTTTCAATATGAAAGCGTATCGCAGATTTTATATCAGACAATACCTCTTCATAAGTATCCCCTTGTCCGACCACAACGCCTTTGAGCCCTAATGGATAGGCCACATAACCGTCAGGGTGTTTTTCAACAATAATTTTGTACTGTCTCATAATTACCTCTCCTCAAAAATTTGCCACTAAATAATGATACCATATTCTCTTTGATGGCGACTTTCAGACGTCCCGAATTGCAAGCAGGCTCTTCACGGAAGCCCGGCCCAGGACTCTTTACATAGGCAACCTGCGTGATATCACAGAGCACGTGCGGCTGCGGGAGGAACTAAGGGTCATGTCACTTGTGATAAACAAAGAGTTAAGAGCCAGCTACGGTTTCATCAACCATTTTGATTTGTTTTCAAAAACTCTTTGAGCTCATCAATGGATACTGGCTTTAACATCCTGGGAAGCAAACTTTTTCATCCGATGTTTTGTGAGTTTCATTATCTCAGTGTGTATCTCATCGATGGATTTGTCTTCCCACATCTTTTGAAGCTCTTTGACAGAATCTCCCTCTCCTGGCTCAAAAGCCAAGACAAACTTAGTTGCATCAACAACGCCAAGCTCTTCCACCAATGCTTTCCAGCCTTTCCTTAAAATCTTTGGGTCAACTATTAATCTGCCCATCTATCCCCCACCCCTTTTCTTAATATACTCAACAGGTGTCATCACATTTAAACCATACCCTAAAACCTCGACGATTTTAACCTTTTTATTTCGAACCTTATCATCACAGGTGATGAAGTAATCAGCTTTGTCCGCCGCTGCTGAGGCGATGTGCAAGGCATCTCGTGGCCTTAAACCGGCTTGCTCCATTAGTTTTTTGCCAATCCCAACAAGCTCATCACTTTCCTCCACATGGACAACTTCATAAGAAAGTATATCCTCCACTCCCCAAAATCTTTCACCAATCTGGTCTGATAGGGACGATCTGTGAAG
>NZ_BLRZ01000012.1:5618-26047 GCF_013281975.1 Candidatus Hakubella thermalkaliphila
ATCCTCCACTCCCCAAAATCTTTCACCAATCTGGTCTGATAGGGACGATCTGTGAAGAGCTCACCGTGGTAGAACAGATTGAAAGAGATTTGATCTTTACCATCGGCCTCTTCTCCTCAAGTAATCAAGAATACCCATAACTCTAAAAAAGGTGGTTACGATTCGAAAAGAGAAATTCTTCAGAATAGCGATAGTCCGGAAAGTAAATCTTCTTTAGAGTGGTTCCGCCCTTGAAAGCCAAATTCTCTTTCAGTTTTGAACCAGCCAGACCAAGTAGAATCCAGGTAATAACATAGTCTTTTTCAATCGTTCTGTCGTCTTTTTCCTGCCTAAAAGCAAGTTGTGATACCTCTCTTTGGGTGATCATATATCCCCTATGTTTTGATTATCTCCCTTAGTTCTTTGGGATCGAGATTAACGCGGAGCTTCCAAGAACTAAGGTATTTACCTCCGGCGGGCAAAGAGGGATCGAGTAAGACAAAACTGGGACTGATAGACCTTTTTAGCTTAGCTAACACATCCTCTCCAATCTCGTATAGCTCCAGTAGAAAACCTAATCGTTTGGCCACTGCCTTACTGCTAAAGCGTTCAACATATTTCGCAAGCCTCTCATAACCTATTTCCTTTCTCTTTGTCCACAAACCTTTGGCTAACTCGCTTATACCACCACAGAGTTTGGGGTTATCCAGGCAATCAATAACAGTTCGTTCAAGATCGCTTACTTTAACCTTTTCAGTTGGTTTCGCCCAGACTTCCTCGATTCCCCAAACCTTTGGGAGCTTAGCATAGATAAAGCGATAGTTCGCACCGAGAATTTTGGCTTTCTTTCTTCGCTTCGGTGTGCTGATGTAAACGGTCATAATGGGTTGGGTGATCATCTTATGAATATCCAAGGCACTGTAATGTGAAATATAGTAAGGATTAGGTTCGATAAGATGTTTGGCAATGACATACCAGTTCTCAGAATACTCGGCTTTTTCCCCTGCCGAAAGAGGTACAATTAGATATTTACCAGGAACCAGTCTGATCAGCCATTTCTTATTTACTAAATCACTAAGCAAAATGCGCGTAGCTGCTGAGCTAGTCTTAACAACCTTTTGTGCGTCTGAAATAGTAAAAATGTTCTTATCGTTTGCACTAAGGGCGAGAAGAAGTTTTGAACTTGTTCTACCTAAAGCTTTGGTTAATCTTTTCATTTTATGCTCTATGTAATAAATGTAAGCTTCTGGCTTACATTATGCGCATAGGGTATAAAAAGTCAAGCACCGATTTACATCTCGTACAATGGTAATCAGCAACTAGCTTACATCTTATGCATGAAATATAACCGCCGGGACTCGGAAAGGAGAGCTTAGGGTACCAAAATTAAATTGGAACCTCTACCTTGATATACTACGGGTGTCACAATCCTTAATCACGAACGGACCTGAATCTATTGCATCCCTCTTCCATGCACTTTTTCAAGACTCCCTCGGCCAGAACTATCAGGTCTTGATCGGTGATGGCGTCATCCGGGAACATGGCAATGGCTATGGTGCCAGGTAATAGATCCTCCACTCCCCAAAATCTTTCACCAATCTGGTCTGATAGGGACGATCTGTGAAGAGCTCACCGTGGTAGAACAGATTGAAAGAGATTTGATCTTTACCATCGGCCTCTTCTCCTCAAGTAATCAAGAATACCCATAACTCTAAAAAAGGTGGTTACGATTCGAAAAGAGAAATTCTCAATGAGAGCATACAAAATTAAGATGCTGACTTCCCTCCAGCTTTCGTATGGCCTGTAGCTTCGTTCATCAAGTAGTACTCCGCCCACGGATAAGATTGCGCTGAACAGAAAAGCGGCAGCAACAAAAAGCAGAAAAGATTCCAGACTAATCAGGCCCAAAAAAAGCGCTATGGGGACTAATATATACCCGGCAAGCTCAACAATCGGTCCCAGCATTTCAAAAAAGAAATAATAAGGCATGGCAAATAATCCTATTCCGCCATAACGTGGATTTAAGAACATCTTAAGATGACCAAACAGTACCTGCATCAAACCTCTATGCCATCTCCTTCGTTGCCGAGACAAAGCTGAAAAGGTTTCAGGAACGAGTGTCCAACAAATCGGGTCGGGGACAAAAACTATTCTATATTTCTGTTTTTTTCTCCTATATACTTCGTGTAACTGAACAACCATTTCCATATCCTCTGCAAAAGAATTCTTATTGAAACCACCAGCCTCAACTACAGCAGATTTTCTAAATAACCCAAAAGCCCCAGAAATAATTAATAACGAATTGATCACAGACCATCCCATCCTGCCAAAAAGAAATGAGCGAAGGTATTCAACTACCTGGAACCTCGGTAAGCTTTTATTGCTGAGTCTGGCCTTCTCGAAAAATCCCGATTTTATATCGCATCCGTTAAGGATTCTAATCACTCCTCCAGAGGCGATGGTAAGCTCAGGTTCCTCTAAAAAGGGCTTCACTACTCTCTTTAACCCAGATCTTTCCAAAATCGAATCTGCGTCGATAGCGCAGAACAAAGGATATCTGGAGGCGTTTATGCCAGCGTTTACAGCGTCTGCTCGACTTCCACCGTTTACTTTATCAACAACAATAATTCGATCATCTTCAGGGCAATAATAAATTCCTCTAATATCCGCGGTATTGATTTTTATGTGTACCGGCCTGCTTAGTCTTCTTAACCCAAAATTGTCAATCAGGTTTTGTAAAGTTCTATCTTCTGAACCGTCATTTACAACAACAAGTTCGAATTTTGGGTACTGGACCATTAGAAGTGACCTAACAGTAGTAACCACTGTGTTCTCTTCGTTGTAGGCAGGAATCACGACACTTATAGGAGGGGTGAAATCAGAATAAATATATTGGTCCGCTCTATCGACTTTCTGCCATAACAGGTACTTAGTTATGCTAAAAAACGACAGGACGTAGAGAAGTACATAGACAGAGTTCAACGCCAGGAAATAAAAAATTACAAAGAAATTGAAGGTCAAGAAAATCTGTCTGAAGATAATATAAAACCTGTCATAATTTATTAGAAATTGTTCCATTTGATTCGGTGTAAGCTATATCATGCTTCTGTAATTGCTCTATTGCTTTTTCTCTCGCGAACCAGTCCTTTCCAGTGACAGCCTTCCTTAAGGCATCAAACCCAACCTCACCCAACTGGGAAAGGGCTTCGGCAGCGTTTGTCCTGGCCCACCAGGACCTGTCACGTAGAAGATTCGCAAGCAGCTCTGCGCTTGGCCTGTGTTGAATGAGGCCCAATGCTTTGGCTGCCTGGGCTCTTACTTCCCACGCCTTGTCTTCCAAAAGGAACTCCAATTTGCTAGCACTATGCACGTCACCTATTTTTCCAAGTGCTGCAGCGCATCTGGCTCTTAAGTCTTTATCCTCACTGGAAAGAGCATCTTCTAACGGTCCTATAGCTTCAAAAGCTCTTAAGTCTCCTAGAATCTCCGCCGCCATGATTCTCACTTTAATATCTGCTCCATTAAGCGCCTCAATAAGCGAAGGAATCACGTCCGATCCTAGGTTCTTAACCATGTGAAGGAGTCTAACCTGGAGCCACCGGGATGGTGAAGATAGCTCGCTCAGTAGTACACCCAAAGCCTCTTTTGTCGCCAGAGATCCAAGTCCGATCAAACCAGCAATCCTATCACCTTTGTTTTTTGATTCTGCCATCCTTTGTAGAGCACTTACGGCTTCAGGAACTTGCAAATAGCCGAGTTTAATAGCCGATTCTCTTCTAACCTTGCTCCGCCGGCTTTTTATGCCAAGCAAAAGCCTATCTACCACGCCTATCTTTTTAGCTAAAGTAGTCACGTTAATAAGGTATTCGCCTTTTATGCGGCCAGCAATATCGATAAGGACCTCTTCAATGACTTCCCATTGCCATTCTTTAGTAGGAACTGGATATAAGCTCTCCAATTTTGCTGGCGGTTGAAAAACGCCTTCGACGATTTTTGGTTGGATAAAACTTCTAAACTCTGCTCTTTCTTTATCTCTAGCGGTTCGTCGATATTTGGTAATAAAAGTCGCTGCCGTAAGAGACAGCAGCAGAAAAAGCATAATAATTGTGCTGATAAGAAGTATAAGCAACATTCAAGATCAAGATTGTTGCTGAGAATTCTTGCTAGATAAGGGGGTACCGCTTTTTGTTCTAGCCAGCATTGCTTTTAATCGCAGGACGAGTTCTCTTGGATTGAATGGTTTAACCAAATATTCGTCAACTCCCGCTGAAAAAGCTTTCACCATCTCGGCCTCTGCCTCAATTGAGGTCAACATAATCACCGGGATATGGGAGATAGCTTTCTGTTTTCTAATTTCTTGGGTAAGCTTGATACCATTGACAAATGGGATCTCGAGTTCGGTTATAACTGCGTCTGGTTCTACTGAGTTTAGTTTCGCAAGAGCTTGGGCGCCATCCCTGCATGGGATAACTCTATACCCCGCGTTTATTAGAGCTCTGCTAATGATCTCTAGATCTAAACTATCATCTTGTACAAGTAAAACTACTGGCAGTTTCTCCTCACCCAGAACGAGGTCGAGTCTTACCCTTCTCTCTTCTCTGGGTTCTACCCCTCTTATCTCCTGCTCAGGAAAGATCCTCCCCAGAGCCTGCAGTATCTGATCCGCAGGAGCGACCACAGGGACTACATCCTTACGAATCAATTTTTTGGCCAGATAAAGGGATAGGGAATCCGTGGGATCGGCGACAGCCAAAAGCACCCTGCCATTCAGTTCTCCCAAGGGAAGTACTTTCAGACCAATAGCCGCCTCTCGAGGGAAGGATGGGGCTATCTCATGATCAACCGGATCCACCGTTCTGCCTTCATCATTTCGGAAAGGGGTGAGATCATAGTACATCATGCCGCTGAAATCAGAGGCCCGTTGAGCAAACTCTTTGGCCGACATTCTCCCCTCGTCGACCAGCAAAGTTAGCAAGCTGGCCTGAAAGTTAATATGCCGGTTAAGAAGCTCTAAAGCCTCCTCTTCAGAAAGGAGTCCTTTTTCTGCCAGATAGGAAAGGAAACCAATACTCGTGCTCAGTCCCTTGCCCTCTACCCAACTAAAGAGATTTGATCGGGGCCGGGAGGGTTCGGTCCTAGCTGGAGCTACCTGGTCGGAGGGGGTGGCCTCTCTTTCTGGAGAAACCCTTTCTATCTCCAGCAACCGGACTTCCTCTTTCGGCCTGGCCGTGGACGGACTGGGAGCAACCTGGCCGGGTTCCTGGTAGTATCTGGTCAGACCCTCAACAATAGCGGACTCTTCGGCCACCACAACCCTGACATTACGCCCCAGGACGCTCCGGAGGTCCCGAATTACGTCTGTTCGAGTGGGATCATCCATAGCCACTATCAACTCGTTGGGTCCCAGGGCTATAGGAAGAAGAGCCAGACCCTGGGCCACCGCGGGGCTTACCAGATCGAGAGCCCTTCTATCCACCGGAAGTAGATCCAGGTCGATGATGGGAAAGCCAAACTTTAAGGACAGAACCTGATCCAGATCTTCTCGGGAGAGATATCCCAGTTGGATCAAGGTCCCCAGAACCCTCTTCTTGCTTTTCTCTGCCCATCCTCTGGCCTCGGCCAGGTGGACCTGATTGATGTAGCCCTCCTGGAGCAGATAGGAGAGTACCTCCTCTTCGGGAATACTATGGGCTTTGGAGTACAGTCTGACCAGAGAAGTCTGAATCTGGCTGGGACTGGAAAGGACAAACTTCAGGTTCCTTCCGCTGGCCAGGCTGATCTCATCGAGGGTGACCATAGGGGGAGGAGAGTCCACAGCCAGAGTAAGAGTTTTTCCCTCCAGGGACACTGGCACCATTCCATGATGATAGGCCAGATGCTCAGGGAGCACCTCGGCCAGGGCTGGCGGGATATCCACCTGACTCAGGTCCAGGTGGGGCACCTTATAATGGATGGATAGAACGTTAAGAAGAGTTTTCTCCGGGATCAAACTGAGGCCGTAGAGGACCTTTTCAAAGGATTTTCCTGTCTCTTTTTGGATAGCGATGGCCTGATCCAACTGATCTCTGGTAAGTAACTGAGACTCCAGGAAAAAGTCAGCCCACCACCTTTTGGATGGTTCGGCAATGCCCCGGTCCGGACCAAAAAAGCGATCAATAGCCTCTTTGATCTCGGACTCGGTGCCCACCACAGCTCTCACCGGTACTCCCACCTGCCTCTCTACCAGCTTCAGAGCTTCCTCCTCAATGGGATCGGCCATAGCCACAATGATGTGCTCAGGATTTCTCAGAATAGGGATAAGCCGATGCCGTCGGCAGAGTTCCTCGGGGACCAGTCGGGCTACCTGAGGGTCAATCTCATAGCGAGATAGACGCAGGAAGGGAACTCCCATTTTTAGTCTTATGTTTTCTGACCTGTCTATACCATTGCCCTGCATAATCTATCCTCAAAATACAGATGGCCGAGGCCTGGAAAATGGGGCCTCGGCGGAGTCTTTAGAAGAAAACTTGTCTCTTTGAGCCTGGCCAGAAGGTTTAGTCTTACTTATCTATTTCCGCTAACGATGTCCACCTCAAAGGGGATGACATTCTTGAGCACTTCTGGATTAAATTTCGTCGTGGAAAGAGCCAGGTCGATATGGGCAGTCCCGTCGCGAAACTGCTTGAAGACTACTTCTTTTACTCCATCGATGCTACAAAAAGCCTCCTCCAGCTTCTTTAACATCTTTATCTCTTTTATGTTATGCACCACTACTTCCACTGTATTGCCCGGTGCTTCCTTAGGCTTCTCCTGAGCCACCTCAGTTTGGCTCGCTACAAGACTTTCTGCCTGTTCCGCCTTTTGTTCCTGAACCACTCTCTGCGCTACGGCTGGAGTGGGCCAGATCCTGGCCTCTCGAGGAGCAGCTTCTTCTCCTGGGACAGCCACTTTCTCTGACGGAGAGGGCTGTCTCTCGGAAACCTGAGCCAGTTTGCTCTCGGCAACCAGAACCTCCTGACATCTGTCCATAAGAGTTCTCATAGACTCGGATATGAAGACGATCCTTCCCACCACTTCGTCCTTTTGCCTCTTCAGATCTTCCAGCTCCCTTTTGGCTCTCTCTGCTTCGGCATAGGCCTCGGCTTTGACCAGAGCAGCATCCCTTTCAGCCCGGCCCACAATCTCCGCCGATTTGGTTCTGGCTTCCTCTTCTGCTTCTCTTATTATCTCCTTGGCCTTACCTAAAGCGTCCAGGAGCTCGGCTTCCAGAGATTTGAACTTGTCCAATTGCTGAGTAGTAGATCTCAGGTTCTCGGACAGAAGCCTTACTTCACCCGATAGCTCCCCCAGAAAGGCTCGCACCTCCTCCCGGTTAAAGCCCAAAAGAGAACGTCTAAAGCTTTTGTTCATGATCTCTTGATATTCCATTTCTTTCACCGCCCCCTGGTCAGTTCCCTTCATTAGAAACATGCAATTAACCACCAGTCACAGTCAAGCAATTTCAGTTCCTCACATGATTGTAATTTCTACATAAATGGGGAAATACCTCTTTTTTTATCTTATCTGCGGTCTAAGACCCCTTCCGTAAGGAAGGGGATTGATATTTTGCATAAAAACATTTATAATATCTTCATGATAACCGTAAAGTTGCAATTGTATAAACCTACAAAGTGCAAGGAACAAAGACTTTTTTCTATAATAAGAGAATTTACTAGTTGTGCCAATTGGTATCTTGATAAACTGCAAGAAAGTCGAACTACAAGTAGAGTAAAAATTCATAATGGTTATTATGAGACAGCCAGAAAGTCTTTCCGTCTTTTGTCTGCAAATGTTCAACTTGCCCTTGACAAAGCCATAGAGACTCAAAGAGCTTTCTTGAATAAAAAGGGCAAGAAGTCTGTGCCAAAATTTAAGAAACAATTTGCCTGTTTTAGACAGGATACTTTTAAGATTTTTGATAGGTATGTTCAATTTAATATGCCTGGTAGGGAGCGAGTTAACATTCCTTTCAAAGTATGCAATCCAAATCACAAACAATTTATAAAACAGCAACCAAAACGCTCTCAACTGATTAACAAGAAAGGCAAATGGTTTCTCTATGTGTCTTATGAAACCGATAAGCCTGCAATAGATGGCAATATCAATATAATTGGTGTAGATTTGGGAGTTAAGAAAATAGTCACCGTTTCTAATCCGGAAGCCTCGGTCAATGTCTTTTTCTCTGGTAATAAGGCTATATATACAAGAAATAAGTATCAGAGATACAGAAAACAAATACAGAGAGCCAAAGATACTGGTAAAGCCAAAAGAGGATACAGGGCTTTGAAAAGAATTTCTGGTAAAGAGAAGAATTGGATAAAAGACACTAACCATAAAATAAGCAAACAAATAGTGAATATAGCAAAACAGAATAAGGCCGACATAGCTATAGAGAATCTTAAAGGCATTAGAGAACGGATTAAAGCTACCAAAAAAGTAAGAAGGATGCTTCACTCCTGGAGTTTTCGCCAGCTTATTTCCTTTTTGCAATACAAGAGTGCTATGGCTGGTGTGCGGATTGTATCCGTTGACCCAAGACATACTTCCCAGAGATGTCCCCGATGTGGTCATATCTCCAAGGACAATCGAAAATCTCAATCTGCTTTTAAATGTTCTCAATGCCATTACTCCGTAAATGCCGATTTAGTCGGTTCTCGTAATATTGCACTCACTGCCCTCAACCTATATGGTGAGGGAAAACGCCCCAGTGAACGGGCTGTAATGCTACTGCCTATGGCAGAAGGCAAAACCTTAATGGCTTCCTGTTTGGAAGCCCCCTCCGTAAGGGCGGGGTAGTTCACTTTACCATATGGGCCTAAATCGATCAGAATTGAAAACCCAGAGAAAGGAGTCTCCTTTCGGTAAGTTCTTCTCTGTGGAGAACCTGCTCTTTGACATCGTGACCATTTAGGATTATTATTCTCACAAAGGATAGTCCACACGATAAATAGAGAGGGTGTTGACGTTGGAAGTCTTGCCTGAGGATCGGGAGAACGAAAGAAAGACCACTACACTTCTTGTCACCAAGACAGCTGCCGTTCTGGCCTGCTGGGTGCTCCTGTTCCTGCTCCTTTCTTTCCTCTACTTCTATATACCGATCTTACTACTGGCCTTCTTCCTGGCCCTCTTTTCCCTATACCACACCCGGGACATCATAATCTCCTGGAAGAAGGAGAGGGAGAAAAGGAGGAAATATGAGCGATATCGAGAAATAAAGGGCGTGAAAAAATAGTTCTTTTTTCAGAGTTGTGAATTCAGCCCTCGCTTAAAATTTGATAGGATTTCCTCTTCCAGCTTAATTCGCTCTTCGATGATATGTTTTAGCCAGGTCTGATACCCGCGCGCTTTGTGGAGTTTGGCGAGGTACCTTGCCTTCTCAATAATTGATGGTGAGAGGCGAATAGAGGTGGGCTTGACGGATATGGGTTCTTCCCACTTTGTCAGGTCCTCTGCCTCGGCAATTACCAACTGGTCGATTTCTTCTTCACTGAACTTTCTTTTTTTGTATTTCATATCTGCCATCCTGTAATTATTCTGACAACCTTACCTCGTTTGAGCTAAAAAATTATTTTTAGCTTTCGGCCACTATCGGTCTGTCCGATTAACTGCCAACGATCTTTGAACTGCTTATTTCTCCTTATGAGGGTGTCCAAAAACTAAGGGCATTTTGCCCAAGGTGGGGAATTACTCCTACATGAGATCTGATTTTGAGGTCAATGTGGGAAGTTTTATGCGAAATTAGCTCCTTTTTAGGGGCGAAGTGGGAGATGAGTTTTTGAAATTGGAGTTTTTAGACAGCCTCTTATCTGGTAATCGTTGAAAAAAGTCTCAACTGCCTCCTCAAAGGTGACATTATGTTCTGCAAGCTTATCCTTTTCCCAATCATACTCAAATCTTGATGGAACAAACTGGTTCCATTTCATCTTTGGTATAGTTTACCATTGTAGCTACAAATTTGCAAATAAGGCTTGCCTTCGGAAGCATTTAAAATCGTGTTACAATCCTCAGTCCCGACTGGACCTGAATCTATTGCCTCCCTCCTCCAGACACTTTTTCAAGACTCCCTCGGCCAGAACTATCAGGTCTCGATTGGTGATGGCATCATCCGGAAACATAGTAATGGCTATGCTGGCAGTCACCTTCAGTTTTATCCCCAGACCCGTCTCTATTTTGGTTTCCTCGACCCCCCGGCGTATCCGTTCAGCCACCACCATGGCTCCATTCAGAGGGGTCTCCGGCAGGATAACCGAGAACTGATGCTCCCCATGCCGCGAGGCTATGTCCACACCCCGTATACTTTCGGCAATGATCTCGGAGACCCGCAAAAGGATCCTCTTTCCCTCATCTACGCCAAAGTTCTTAACCAGCTCCTGAAAGCCATCAATAGCTATTAGAAGAAGGGCCAGTTGATGGTTGTATCTCCTGGCCCTCTGGAGCTCTAATTCCAAAGCATCGGCAGCCCTTTTCTTGCTCAGGGTTCCCGATATGTGATCTCTGGCCTCCAGCTCTTCAATTCTTCTAACATATTGAGATATGCCCAGATGGAGATCCTTGGTCAGACGAGAGAGGTAGCCCGACAGAAGGCCCGCAGTTACAAACAACAGAAGAAAGCCAATCGCTATCCAGTAGTTACTCCGGACAAGCTCCCCTTGAAAGTCCTCCACATAGAGGAAACCAGAGGAAAGGGCCACTACTACAAGTATGCTTCCTGGCCAGCCGGCCAAGTAGGAGAGGAGGATAACTCCACACAGAAAGAAAAACTCGGTGAGAAATTTTCCTCCAGAAAGGTAGAGCATGCTGTAGGAAGCAGCCAGAGCTATGAGGATGAGAGCAACAAAAATAAACCTGACCTTAGTTGTCTTCTTCATACCTGTTAGCCTGCTCTCCTTGTCGATGGGTTAACGTTAGTGCAACTTCTCACGACACAAGTATAACTGTACCACAGAATAAGCAGAAAACTCCCTGGAAACATACACCATGTGTATGTTGCTTACGGAGTGCTTACAGAAAATTGCCAGGATCACCCGGGTTAGTCTTTATATCCTGCTCTTAGAAACTCCGCTGCTGATTCAGGTGTGGTGACGTTGATTATTAGCCTGGATCCCAGCTCAAACCCAGCCCGGATGGTCAATCTGGGCAATATCTCCAGATGCCAGTGGTAGTGCTGGAGATCTCTTTGATGAAGAGGAGAGGTATGGAGATAATAGTTGTAGGGCGGATCTCCCAGATTGTCGGCAATATTTTCCAGGATACCTTTCAGAATTCCGGCCAAAGCTCTTTTGTCGGAATCGGTGATTTCCTCAAAGTTAGATAAATGGTTCTTGGGAATGATCCAGGTCTCGAATACCCTGATAAGCCAGATTATGAATGGTAAAAACCGTGGCCACCCTTTGGTAAGCCTGCTCTTCCTCTGGCAGCTTGTTTACCAGGTTGACGATGAGAGCCGAATGTCAGTCATTACAGTTAATGACCTCAGGTTGAAAATCAATTTTCTCCAGCATTCTAACCACAGCCAGTCCAAAAAGGGCAAAACGAAGTCCGTCGTCTTCGTAGCCGTAAACATTTTCCAGAGAAAGGGATCTCTTTTCGGTAACAGTCCTTCTCTCTTGGGGACCAGCTCTTTGACATGGTGGCCATTCAGCATTATTATTCCTATAAAGGATAGTCCACATAAATGAACAAAAAAGGTGTTGACCCTGGAGTTCTCGCCTGAGGATCTTAGGAAGGAAAGAAAAACCACTACACTTCTTATCGCCAAGACAGCCGTAGTTCTGGCCTGCTGGGTGCTCCTGTTCCTGCTCCTTTCTTTCCTCTACTTCTATATACCGATCTTACTACTGGCCTTCTTCCTGGCCCTCTTTTCCCTATACCACACCCGGGACATCATAATCTCCTGGAAGAAGGAGAGGGGAAAAAAGAAGAAAATATGAGCGATATCGAGAAATAAAGGGCGTGAAAAAATACGTCTTTTCCCAGAACTATGAACTTGTCGAAACTTGGAATTCGTAGTATCCTTAGATTAGGTATGGAAGTATGACATAAGGGGGAATATGATGCCACAATTTAAATTGTCCACTGTTCAAGAAAAGGGGCAAATTACCATTCCAGCGGAGATTCGCCGGAAGTGGAAGCTCAAGAAAGGAGACCTTGTGGCCTTTGTTGAGACCGAAAGAGGAGTCATCATCTCTCCCCGGGAAGTTATTGCAATGGAGACTCTTGGTCAAATCGGCAGAACCCTCCGTGAGAAAGGAATTACCCTTGAGGAGCTTATAGAATCTGGGCGGGAGATCCGGGGAAAACTCCTTGAGAAGGAATATGGCCTTAGGGCGGAGGAGGGATGATCCGAGCCTTCATCGACGCCAGTGTGCTCTTTGCCGCCAGCTACTCCTCAACTGGAGCTTCCCGTGAGATTATCCGCCAGGCTATCCGAGGGAATGTTACCCTTGTGACCAGTAAGTTGGTATTTGAGGAAACAACGGAGAACTTAAGTACCAAAGCCCCGGAGGCGCTTGCCTCCCTTAAACAATTCTTGGGGACAGCACCCTTTGAGCTTGTCCGACCGACAAAGCGACAGGTTTTGCAAGTCGCTTCCTATACCGCTTTAAAAGATGCTCCCATTGTGGCTGCTGCCAAAAGAGCAGAGGTAGATTACTTGGTTAGTCTGGATCGGCATCATCTTGTTAGTGTGCCGGAAGTGGCTCAAAGATCAGGGCTGAAGATCATCCTCCCCAAGGAGCTTCTGCAGGAAATACGCAGGCAAACAGGCAACGATTGAAAAGCTACTCTTGAGCTGGCAGCTACAGTCTGCTCCTGGGAGATTACCTTGCTAGCTCTTACAAGAGCAGGATTTCCTTTCCTCATGTGCTTCATCCTTCATGTCGCAGCTGGGACGAGGTTCACTCATGTTGTGGTGTCATAATCTTGAATCCAGCTCTCACTCAAGATTTGATAAGATTCCTTCTTCCAGCTTAATTCGCTCTTTATAATGATATATCCTCAGTCTCGACTGGACCTGAATCTATTGCCTCTCTCCTCCAGACACTTTTTCAAGACTCCCTCGGCCAGAACTATCAAAATGAGAACAACAAAGATAAACCTGGCCTGAATCGTTTTCTTCATGGTTGTTAGATCACCTCAGGTTGCCCTGTCCATATCCTGCCCTTAGAAACTCCGCTGCTGATTCAGGTGTGGTGACGTTGATTATTAGCCTGGATCCCAGCTCAAACCCAGCCCGGATGGTCAATCTGGGCAATATCTCCAGATGCCAGTGGTAGTGCTGGAGATCCCTCTGATGAAGAGGAGAGGTATGGAGATAATAGTTGTAGGGCGGATCTCCCAGGTTGTCGGCAATATTTTCCAGGATACCTTTCAGAATTCCGGCCAAAGCTCTTTTGTCGGAATCGGTGATTTCCTCAAAGTTAGATAAATGGTTCTTGGGAATGATCCAGGTCTCAAAGGGAGATTGTGAAGCATAGGGTTCCAGGACCACAAATCTATCATTCTCGGCCACCATCCTCACCCTCTCTTTCATCTCAAAAGAAACCATCTGGCAATAGACACACTTCCCATGTTCCCGAAAGTACCGCTCAGCTCCGGAGATCTCCATCTCCAGGAGATGAGGAACCATGGGAATAGCAAAGAGCTGAGAGTGAGGATGCCTCAGAGAGGCCCCGGCCCGGGGGCCATGATTTACAATTATCAGAATATACTTATACTCCTCCACCGTGGAAAGCGCCAGGTATCTTTCTCGATAGACCGAAAGGACCAGATCTATCTGCTCAGTGCTCAGTTGATCCAGATCCTTTAAGTGATCCGGACTATGGATTATAACCTCGTGAGACCCAATGCCGGTCATGGCCCGGTAAATCCCATACTCAAACTCTTTAAGGATGCCTTCGTGGGAAAAAGCAGGAAACTTGTTGGGAACCACGCGGACCTTCCATCCCGGGGTGTCGGGCTTTCTTTCTTCCTCGGAGTAAGCCATGATCTCCGGGGGAGTCATAGCCTCATGTCCGTAGCAGAAAGGGCAATTGGTTCTATCGTCGGGGCCTGTCTCCGCCCTGGCGGTAAAGCTCTCCGGCCTTTTGCTCCTTTCCGTTGCTATGACCACCCACTCCCCGGTGATAATATCCTGTCTCAATTCCGGCATACTTCAGTGTCCTTTCTTCCTCAGTTCTATAGCCAATTTATAAATCTCTTCGTACTTGTGGGCCGAACTATCCCACGAAAAATCGCAGGACATAGCTCTTTCCATCAAAGATCTCCATGTCCCTTCGTCTCTGAAATGCTCCAGAGCCCTGACTATAGCCACCAGCAGATGCATGGCATTATAGTTTTGGAAGACAAAGCCGGTACCCGTTCCTGTCCTGGGATCAAAGTCTTTTACCGTATCGGCCAGGCCACCGGTCCTTCGGACAATGGGGATAGTGCCGTAGGCCATGCTGATCAACTGTCCCAGCCCGCAGGGCTCAAAGCGCGAGGGCATCACAAACATATCACATCCAGCATAAATGCGCTGAGCAAGAGCGGCGTCAAACTTGATAAAGGCTTTCATATTATGGGGAAACTCTTTCGCCAGATGGGTGAGCAGATCCTGATAACGAAAGTCCCCCGTGCCCAGGACCACGAACTGGACCCCCAGCTCCAGTACTGCTTTGATGGCCTCAACAAGAATATCCAGGCCCTTTTGGTCGGTCAGGCGACTGATCATACCCATCAGAGGAATATCTGTACCTGCCTCAAAACCGCATTCCCTTTGTAGAGCCTTCTTGTTAGCCCCCTTGTTATCAAGGGAGTGGAGGTCGTAATTCAGGGCTATATGGGGATCGGTTTGGGGATTAAAGACCTGGTAGTCTACCCCGTTGAGAATACCAAAAAGCCTGTCTCTCTTGTCTGCCAGCAACTCTTCTAACCCCGCTCCGTACTCCTTGCTCTGAATTTCCTTAGCGTACTCTTCACTGACCGTGCTAACCACATCAGAAAAGGATATCCCTCTGGCCATGAAGTTAATCTTGCCTTCTCTTTCCTTCTCCAGCTCCAGAAGATCACTTTCATCCAGGCCCACTGAGCTGACAACGGAAGGATCGAAGATACCCTGATAAGCCAGATTATGAATGGTAAAAACCGTGGCCACCCTTTGGTAAGCCTGCTCTTCCTCTGGCAGCTTGTTTACCAGGTTGACGATGAGAGCCAAATGCCAGTCATTACAGTTAATGACCTCAGGTTGAAAATCAATTTTCTCCAGCATCCTGATCACGGCCAGTCCAAAAAGGGCAAAACGAAGTCCATCGTCTTCGTAGCCGTAAACATTTTCCCGTCCAAAGAATTTCTGATTCTCCACCAGATAGAGAGGCACCCCTCCATTCATTTTGGTGTGGCTGATGGTGATTTCCTCCTCACCCTTTTGAAAGGGGATACGGAAGGGACCCACCAGGGGCTGGATGCCATATTTATCCCGGTCGATCCTACCATAGCCGGGCATGACCACCCTTATGTCGTGGCCCAACCTTTGTATCGCTTGGGGCAAAGAACCTGCCACATCAGCCAATCCTCCTACCTTGACCAGAGGGGAGACCTCTGCAGCCACGTACAAGATTTTCATAGCTTCTCCCTTCGTTGATTAGGGTGGTGCATGGGGCCGGTAGGTCGAACCACGAGAGCAGCCTCGTCCTTGCTGATAATAGCTTCAAAAAGATGCTCTGGAGGCTGCTCATTCAAAATCCGATATACAGCCCTCAAATGGGATCTGAACTGGCTGTCCCAGACCTGATCTAGCCCCGAGTGATGGTAGTCACTGAACCACCAGAACCAATCGCTACCCTCGGCCACGTAGATCTCCTGCCAGGCCCTTTGAGCTGTCTCCTGGTCCACCTGGCCCTGACGTTCCATGGTAGTCAGAAAACTTCGGGTATGGTAGAGATAGTCCCAGGCCCTGGCCTGGGAACGACTGCCAATCCAGGTCCCAAAATTAGCATTTATCCAGGATCCCGACCATATTTTATCAAGATGGCCCTTTAGTTCAGCTTTATCCAGATACTCGCTCACGGTGACCATCTTAAGCTCGGGAGCCTGGTCAAGAAGTCCATAGAGGGTAGTCAGGAACTCATAGCCATCTCGATCATAATGCTCCCAGCAGTTCTCCCCATCCAGAGCGATAGTTACGAGATGTCTTTCTGCCCTATCTCCTAAAGAGGCCTTTATGGCCTTCAGTCTCCCATGAAGCTCTTCAGCGGCCTGGCGGCCTGGCTTTGATCCATAGACAAATCCGATAAGATCGGAAAGAAAATGGTCCCGAAAAATGATTTTCAGCTCTCTATCATCTCTCTGAAGCTGGTAGGCTCTATAGAGATCTTCTGGATTTTGAAGGTTGCCCTGTCCATCCCTGACAAATTTGGTGCCCAGGGAGTTGGCCAGGACTTCCTCGTCGCTAATTATCCACTCCACGCCCGATTCCATCATTATCCTGACCGCCTCCTCTGAGACCGCCTGCTCTGGAGGCCACATACCCCGGGGGGAGCGGCCAAAATTTTGCCGATAACATTCCAGGCCCATTTCCACCTGTTTTCTGGCATCCTCGGGATATCTAAAGGGGAAAGAGGGAAGATTAACATCCGGAAGGGCCTCCAGGGCCACCCCGCTATCACAGAGTAAAGGCATAATAGGATGGTAAAAAGGAGAGGTGGTAATTTCGATCTTGCCCTCTTCCTGGAAGCGTCGGTAGGCAGGGACAACTTCCTCCACCAGGGCCCTCTGCTTCTCGATCACCCCTATCTTATCCATCTCCGTGAAATGGCGGCCCTTCTCCACACACTCCTTCAAGAAGTTGTCCTTTTCCAGCAGTAGGGAATCAAACCAGGCCAGATTGAACCAGACCTGTAGATCCCGATACTCTTCCTCCGAGAATTCCTGGATCATCTCTGGATAACTTTTGGACCCGAGGGCTTCTTTTTTGAGTATTAACTCCTTATATCTTTTATAAGGCCCTATTCTGGGCTGCCAGCCCTCCGGGCAGAAACGGGAGAGGAGGAAGGTCTTATCCAAGGCGGTAAGTTCATGAGCCGGCTTAGCGCTCATCTCCAGGTAATAGTCTCTCACATCTCCTTTGGCGTACTGGTTCAACTGATCCACCAGGGAAGGCACCAGATTAAAGGTCTGCTTAATATGGGGGTAGTCTTCCAGAATAGTTACCATGTCAAAATAGTCCTTACAGACATGCAGCCTGACCCAGGGGAAGATAGCTATCCTGGTCTGTCGGTCCAGATAGTATGGTTGGTGCATGTGCCAGACAAAGGCTATATTTAAGGGAGATCCCATATCGCTAGCTCACTCTTCCCTTGAAGCCAAACTTCTCCAGAGTATATCTCTAATATTCTCGGCGTAGGCCAATATTCATATTCTACGCCTAGATTCACTTATGTCCAGACTTTCAGATCGCTTATCTTTGAACCAGTCTCTCCCAGGGCTTTTATCTCCAGACGCATTTGGTTTCTCCAGAGCTCCTGAGGTTTTAGCTCTATCTTCCAACGGGGCACCAGGCAGGAGCTCTGGTAGACCCTTTCAAATCCGGCTTCCGACTGAGAGACAGTTTCGAGGGGGAACCGCCACAGTTCCGCCCTCTGACCCAGGTAAAGCTCTAGCTCCAGACCCAGGAGCTCACTTCTTACTCCTACTGCCTCTACCTCTTGCTCTACTCCCTGGCTGGCCAACTGCCTCTCCTCCAGTTCCCGGCCCGGCAGAAAATACGCCCCACCACCCACATCATAGCCGCTCAGAAGGGCAAAATGAAACTCCACTCCCAAAATAGTGTCCAGAAATCGTTGAGATCGGTTATGGAGCTCATACTCCAGGGGCACTGCCGAACCGTCCTCAGGAAGCCTGATCTTTTTAGTTACCAGGAGTGGGCCACAAACTTCCCCTTCAAGCCCCCCTTTCTTGAGAAAACCCTCCCGGCTAAGGGAGACAACTACCTCTCTATCCAACTCATGAATGTAGAAATCATATTCTTTTTGCCAGAATGCACCTTCCTCATGATGGGCCCGGCGCCAGAACTGTTCCCATCCTGTCTCCGGGGCCAAAAAGTGATCCCGCAGACAAACATTTCGGCACTGGTCGTAGAAGAGAAACTTATCCAGGCCCGCTTCTTTGACCGTTATTATCTCATGAATAGTCCGAACCTGCTCTTTTCCCTCCGAAGCCTGTCCCTCTTTCCCTTCCTGGCCTGACTCCCCCTCCGTGGTTTCCGGGCCCACTTCTGCCCCTTCCACTTCTGCCCCTTCCCCCTCTCCTGCCAATTGCAAAAGCTTCTGGTGGTAGGCTTCCCTTCTTCGGGCCAAAGTGTCTGTGAGATTATGGAGGGCCGGCTTATAGTCTATCTCGAAGATAGTCCCTCCCTCGGCTGGATCGAGATAAAGATTCAGGCAGGCATTAGAGATAACCACTTCAGGCCGACCGTCCCGATCCAGATCCACAACCTCCTGGAACAGAAAATTCTTCTCCTGGTGCAGTTTCTTCTCCGCCAGGACTTCGGCCCGGATCAGGTGACGGAAGATGGCTGAGCGAAGATGAGGAAGGTAGAGCCCTCCGAAGACTCCATGCCAGTAGGCGTCATTGCATTGGGCACTGAGGAGCTCCCGGTAGGCTTCTTTGTCCCCTGCCCTACGCACCTTATCCCGGACATAAAGCATCTTCTTA
Organism: Candidatus Hakubella thermalkaliphila; assembly: GCF_013281975.1. Taxonomy (GTDB): domain Bacteria; phylum Actinomycetota; class Humimicrobiia; order Hakubellales; family Hakubellaceae; genus Hakubella; species Hakubella thermalkaliphila. The sequence goes on from NZ_BLRZ01000012.1 coordinate 24,306, forward strand.
TGCATGTTGTTGCTCTCGGGATATTTGATTAGAAAATTGCGCCAGAATCCTCCCGACCACTCCAGCATCTCGGCATAGGCAGCGTTGGGAAGGTAAATGCGACCCAAAGGAGGGCAACGGTCCAGATACTCAGAGAAGTGAACAGTGCGGATCCAGGTGCTCTCCCTCTCCAGAAGGCTGAGAAATTCCTCCAGCCATCCTCTTTCATAGACATGCTCATAAGTCCCGGGCCAGGCGCCGAGCTTCTCACCATCATCGTCCAGGACCAGCAGAGGCTCTCTCCCTAGACTCTCCCCACTAGCTAATCCTCTTGTGCCAGTACCCCTGACGGCACGATCCTCCTTCCCCCACCCCTCTGACTCGCTGTCCTCTCCATTCTCTCGCTTCCTACCCTCTTGATTCTCTGAGCAGGCATTTCCCTCGACCGTCTCCTGTACCACCCGTCTCAGATAGGCCAGGGTCTCTGCCGGACTTTGGAAGGGAACCAGGTAGCGGAGCTTCATATCTATGGGAAAGACCTTCAGGGTCACACCCTGCTCCTCAGTGATGTAGTAGCCCCGCAGGTCCTCATCCTTCAAGCCTACCAGCTTAAAGTGGTGGTCATCCACCACCACATACTCCACCCCACATTCAGCCAGGATCTTGGCCAGATGAGGCTCCCAGACCCTCTCGGCCAGCCACATTCCCCTGGGCCGCACCCCAAAAAGCTGCCCCAGGGTCTCATTCATTCTCCAGATCTGTTCCTTTTTGTCCTCATCGGGGATGATGGGGAGGATGGGTTCATAGTAACCCCCTGTCTTCAGCTCGATCTGGCCTTTCTTCACCCCCTCCCGGATCATGTCCAGCAGCTCGGGCCTTTTGGCCTGCAACCAGTCCAGAAGGACCCCAGTATAATGGAAAGTCACCTTGATTGCAGGGTGACGAAGGAGGACCTCCAGAAGAGGACGGTAGGCCTTTTGGTAGACCTCTTCAAAGACAAAGTCGAAGTTGCCCACGGGTTGATGGTTATGAAAGCCCAGGCAAAGATTTATCTTTCTATCCATGAAGTTGTCTAAAAACTCGACCTTTTTAACGAGCTAGGGTTTCTTTTCTGACCGTGGCTACCACCAGATCACCAGGTAGCCTCAGTTTTCTCCTTCCATACCTTCCCTTGGGCTGGAAGAATACCCCGCTTCTTTAAGCGGGATTATACACTGCCTCTAATTCCCCTGTCAAGCTATCTAAGTCACCCCCCTTCGCCATAATTTTGGCATAGATTTTCTTGATGTTATGCACCAAGCAGACCAATGTCCACTCACCGCCTGCCTTGCCCGATCCTCTTAAGCGGAATCTCCCAAATCCCAGGTTAGACTTCACTTGTCCAAAAACTGGCTCCACAATCTTTTTACGCTGGCGATAAATCTCTTTGCCTTCTTCGGTTTGCAATTTAGCTGCCATTCTGCTTACTGCATCAGCCGGCTCCCTATTTAGTCTTGTTTCAGCATCCTCTATAGCTCTATCTCCGTTAACTATTGCTACACCTTTTTGTGATGGGGAGTTAACAAAGCTATAGCAAGCGACTTAAATAAGTTTACACAGTGATATTATCTTTTGTGGTTTCCAGCGTTGTGATCTTTTGAAAACAGAGACCTCCAAATCGAATAGGGTCTCAAAATAGACATTGGTCGTCTCTTCGTATCTCATGGTCCTCCAAAGAGATTCTTGATAGTTGAGTTCTGGATGATAAGGCGGTAAATAATGAA
>NZ_BLRZ01000013.1 GCF_013281975.1 Candidatus Hakubella thermalkaliphila
TAGAATCACTTAATTCAGGCTTTCGTAGATAAAAGAACTCGAGCATTTAGGTCAATATACATCGGCATTATAGATATCTTCTTCAGGATCTTCCCATTCGGAGAAAGCTGTCTCTGAGGCTTTGGTCAGGAGAGAGGTCTCTAAATAATCATGTATTCTTTGATCCAACTCGATGATCTGATGTCTTGAAAGTTTTGGCAGAACTTCTTTGATTTCTTCAACAGTTATTTTTACGGGGTCATAACTCATTTGAAATCTCCTAAATTCATTTTTGTTTTATTCTACCACTAATCACTTGAAGTCAAGACAATTGAGAGCTCTGTCGCCCCATCTTCCCTAAAGGATTTCAATTTCCCAGGCTATAGCCAAAAGATTTTTGGAGATTTTCTCAAGTACTATGTCATAAAAATTATTTTCCTCCCCCCACCAGCTTTCTCCTGTGCTATAATTATCCTTGCGCAAAAAGCAGATGGAGTTCCGGTCGTAGAGGTGAGCTAGAGCTATGAAGAAATCCGAGGAAGTCCTGCTGGTCATCGACATGCTTAACGATTTCGTCAAAGAGGGCGCGCCTCTGGAAGTTCCGGATACCAGGAAGATCATCCCTTATCTTCAGAAAGAGATTGCCGATGCTCACAGAGCAGGTGTTCCTGTTATTTACGTCTGCGATAGCCATGATCCCGACGACAAGGAATTTCAGATCTGGCCACCCCATTGTGTTAAGGGTACTGAGGGAGCCCGGGTGGTAGAGGAACTTGGACCCCAAGAAGGCGACATAATTATCGAGAAAAAGACCTATTCGGGGTTTTTTAACACCAATTTAGAGGATGTTCTGAAAGAAATGGGGGCCAGAAAGCTCAAGTTGGCCGGATGTGTCACCAACATCTGTATTCTCTACACTGCTTCGGATGCCGTCCTGCGAGGGTATGAGGTCACTATCCTGAAAGACGGTGTAGCTGGCTTTGACCAGGGGGACCACCAGTTCGCTCTGCGGCAGATGGAAAATGTCTTAAAGGCCAGGATAGCCTGAGAGGCTTGTGCAGAATGCTGAAATCTACCATATCACGGAGTTAACCTGAAAGCCAGGATAGTGTGATAACTTTCAATTCCTTCCCCTCTCGAATCCTCGCAGAGAAAGGAAAATCCCTCTTGCCCAATCCCGACATAGAAAGGAATCGCCCATGCGCCGCGGCGCACCACATCGCATGAAAATTGTGTTATTTTCAAGGAGGAAAGAAATGTTCTATACGGCCAATGATGAGGAAATCAAGCAAGGCCAGATCACCGACGTTTATCTTGCCAGAACTCTAGAGATAATTAAAGCCACAAACATGGATAAGTATGTCAAGGCGGAGATCTTTCTTAAAAGTTTCAGGGATAATTATGAGTGGGGGGTTCTGGCCGGGGTGGAGGAGGCCCTCCGTCTTTTGGAGGGCCTGAAGGTTACTGTCAGGTCCATGAAAGAGGGTACTCTGTTTAGAGTGCGAGAGCCGGTCATGGTTATCGAGGGCATGTACTCGGAGTTTTGCGTCTACGAGACGGCTCTGTTGGGACTTCTTTGTCAGGCTTCCGGTATTGCCTCCAAGGCAGCCCGCTGCCGTGTGGCTGCGGGCGACAAGCTGGTGGTCTCCTTCGGAGCCAGGCGTATGCATCCCGCCATTGCTCCCATGATTGACAAGAATGCCTACATCGGTGGCTGTGATGCCGTCTCTGTCATCAAAAGCGCGGAACTTATCGGTCTGGATCCTATGGGTACTATTCCCCATGCCCTCATGCTTATTTATGGTGATACGGTGGAGGCTACCAAAGCCTTTGACGAAGTTATTGATAAGAAGGTAAACCGGGTTTCTTTGATTGACACTTTTAACGATGAGAAGTTCGAGGCCGTAAGAGTGGCTGAAGCTCTGGGAGACAAGCTTTTCGCCGTGAGGCTGGATACTCCCTCCTCCCGCCGGGGCAATTTCCACGAGTTGATCCAGGAAGTCCGATGGGAGCTAGATCTGAGAGGATATAATTCGGTAAAGATTCTAGTCAGCGGGGGAATTGACGAGAAGGACATTCTGGAGCTTAAAGATGTGGTTGATGCCTTTGGCGTAGGAACCTCTATTAGCAGCGCCCCAGTCCTGGATTTTGCTTTGGATATTGTAGAGGTGGAGGGAAAGCTCCTGGCCAAGAGAGGAAAGATGTCCGGGGAAAAGAAAGTCCTTCGCTGCGAGTCTTGCGGGCGGGACTGGATAGTCGCCATTAAAGAAGAGCGAGAAAGATGCGACTGTGGCGGCGTTCTGACCGACCTTCTGGAGTGTTTTATCGTGGACGGAAAGATAATCAGTCCCATTCCGGAGCCGAGAAAGATCAGAGAATACGTAATGGAGCAGTTAAGAAAATTTGCCTCTTAGGCCTATCTGCCTTTAGCTTTCATGAGATCTGCCGATCTGAAAATTGCAGGATTAGCACAACCCAAAATATCCTTGACGCATACTAGTCTTTTAGTCTAATCTAAGTAGTGCCTGACCTAGGTAGCGTTTAATCTTGGTAGACCGCGGTGCCTTTCCGGTGAAGCTCCATATGCAGATTGCTATCCGTTCTAATTGATTCTTTGCCAGGTAGTTTATAGCAAGTGTCCTGTCCTTGGGAAAAGGTCAGGCATGGCATTATTGACAAATGGCCCGTAATATACTATATTAACCTATAATAATTGCAACATGTAAGAATTGGGGAGAGGATGGCATTTAAGAAAGTCATGGTCGTCGACCCGGACCTTTCGGCTTTTGAGGGAAAAGGAGTGGTGGACGAAAAGGATATGGAGGTGATCCCCGTTGCCAACCTGCTGGCGGCCAGAAGCATAATAGGGGAGTACCGGCCTCATGTGGTTATCCTCTCCTCAGAGATAGAGGGAGCGAGAGACTTCGCCAGGTACGTCTCCAAAAGAACTGATGCCAGAATTGTGCTCACCTCTCCAGATCCCCAGCTCATAGACCGACACTGGAAGACTGATCTGGTTGTGCCAGCTCCTCTGACCCCTCAATCCATTCGAGAGGCAGTAGCACGCTGTCTGGATCCAAATTTGGCCCCAAAAGCCGTGGACTTGTCTTCTACCCAGCGTAACCAAGAGGTCACGGAGGAGGATGACTTCTGGAAGGATGACTCTCTGCTGGTAAAGAAATGGAGCAGACTTGCTAACCCTTTTGCCCGGCGTCAGCCAGAAGAACAGAAAAGAGAATCCCTGTCCGGCTCCAGTGGCCCGGAAAGAGGGAGTGAGGAAGTATTAGCGCCACAGGCTTCAAAGGTCTCCAGAAATGAATTGGGAGAGACTGATGTCAGAGAGAAGATCATCCACCAGGAGGTTATATCCGTCTATTCCACCAAAGGAGGAGTGGGAAGAACTCTCGTGGCAGCCCATCTGGCTCATTATCTTCGCAAGTTCAACCCGCTGCTTATCGATTTGAATTTCGCCGAGGGGCCCAGCGACCTGAGCATCAACTGGCAACTGCCCAAGATTCCCCACTTAGGAAAGTTTATTACTGCTGTGGAGGACCGCAAGAGTTGCTTCGGCGAGCTTGTAGTCAAAAGCAGTGCCTCCACCTTCGATATAGTCCAGACTCCTCCCACCCTGAGGCAGAGTGATAGATTTGACCTGGATACCCTGGCTGATCTTATCTCTGTTGCCAAAAGGCGATACGGTATGATTATAGTAGACCTTCCCTATAACTACAGCAATATTACGCTCGAAATGCTAAATCTTTCCAGCCTGATCCTTCTAATTTCTACCCCGGAGTTGGGGCCGGTAGCCCGGCTCAAGGAGATGCTTCATTTTTTGGACCAGGGCCAGAGAGCGTTTCTGGTTATAAATAACTATGATGGCCGGGGAATGATCTCACCTCAGGAGATAGTTGAATATCTGGATATACCTTTGGGCGCCGTTATTTATTATGATGCTGAGATTGCCGAGATAGCCTCCCGAGGACAGTTTGCCTCTGAAAACTCTGTATTTGGAAGAGGAATTTTGGACCTGATGAGCCATGTCTTGGGTATAGGGGAGAGAAAAAGCTGGGTTCGAAAAAAGTTGAGGAGGAACCAAGAAGGAGATCAGCGATCTAGATAAAGTCTTTTTGAACCAGGCTAATTCAGATAGGGTCTTCGATGGTCTCGATTTCTGGCTGGAAATTCCCTGATACGGAGAAGCAAAGCAAGGAGGTGGGGCGCCAGTGACCCAACGGGAGGGCTCAGAAGAGGTTATAAGGGATATTGAAGAGGAATTTGAGGCTCGTGCCATAGGACTTGAGGAGCAGCCGGCCCTTTATACCATTGCCAGAGCCTCGGAAGTGCTGGGCATGAGTGAGCAGGAGATTACCCGCCTGGTCCTGCTGAAGAAGATACCTGCTGTTCGCATGGGAAGATCTTTGAGAATACGGGAGGAAGCGCTGGAGAGGTTCGTAGCGGAAATGACCTCCCCCGAGCAGGTACCTGCTACACCCGTCCTCTACTCCGCGGAACAGGTGGCCGAGATTTTGCAACTTTCCCTGGACAATGTGTGGCGCCTCTTGAAGGAGGGACATCTCAAGGGTTTTAAGATCCGAGGTGGCCGCAGCTCCTGGCGCATCCCCGCAGAAGCCCTGAACGAGTTCATCAGAAAAAGGATGCAGGAGACCGATAGCCAGGTGCAGCCCCCGAAGTGAAGAGCGGGCGCGGGACTCATAGATATCTCCCGAAACTCCCAGGACATCATAGAGATCTCCGGAAATCCATCGCTTATAGGAATAAGTCTGTTCTTGCTTACCCATCCGCGGTCTCTCTATCTTGACTTTTTCGGTAAAGATTTCTATCCTTAAAGCATGGAGTGGATTTTTTGAAAGGAACTATCTGGCGTCCCCTCCAAAAGGGCCGAATTACGGTATTCGGCCCCACCCTGGGAATCCAAATCGGACGGCAAATTGATCCAAAATCTCGCTTTTGCAGTTGCGCCATTATTCCCGTTACGCCAGGGCAAACAGGAACGGCTTTTACCAGGAGGAGTCGAAAGACGTGAAGATAACCACTAAAGTCCAATATGCTGTACGAGCTCTCTTTGATCTGGCTTATCATGGAGGCGGAGGTCCAGCCCAGATCAAGGAAATCTCCAAAAGACAGAAGATCTCCCCTCGATATTTGGAGCAGATCTTCCATCAGCTCAAAAAAGCGGATCTTCTGGAAACCAAGCGAGGGCCCCGGGGCGGTTACTCCTTGAAAAAGCCAGCCGGAGAGATCACTCTCAGCCAGATTGTAGAAACTCTGGAGGGACCTCTGGAGTTAGTTCCCTGTCTAAAGCCAGGGAGTACCAAGGAATGCAGTGTGGAAGAAAGCTGTGTAGCCAAGCTGGTCTGGCAGGAACTTCAGGATAAGATGGAGAGCCACTTCAACGCTCTAAATTTGGAGGAACTCTGCCGCCGGGCCAGGGATATGGGCATCAAACGAGAAATCAGGCACCGCTATATGTACTATATATAATAAGACAAACGTGTGGGAGACTATGGAGAGGCTCCAGATCTGGCTGAGGAAGACAAGTTAGGCAAAACGGCGGGCCTAATAAAAGGTGATATACAATGTCTAATCAAAAAGTAAGTTTCAAAACTGAAAAAGAACTCCAAGAAACAATTTTGCAAGAAAAAGCAAGGGGAACTCCTGATTTGGAAATCGGTCAGAAGTATGGAGTTACATTTAGATACATTGAACGACTTATTACCAGAACACAAGGGCTCAATATCAGCGCTTTAAAAGTTTCTAAAAAAATAAAAACGCTTTATCCAAAAGATTTCAAAGAAGAACAAACTACGGTTTGGAGTTTTAAGCAACGGGGTAATTGGGCAACTCATAGTGGAGAATACCGAGGCAATTGGTCTCCTTATATTCCTCGAAATGTGATTCTCAAATATTCAAACCCAGCTGAATTAGTTTTGGATTATTTCTGTGGTGCTGGAACAACTGCTGTAGAATGCAAACTTTTGGGAAGAAGCTGCATAGCCTTTGACATAAACAATAAAGCTATCGAGCTAGCAAAAAAGAATGTAGATTTTAATGCATTATTACAACAACTTACATTTAATGACGAAAAAAAACATCCTCAAATTCTTGAGCCTGAATTATTGGTAGGCGATGCCAGAGACTTATCATTCTTACAAATCACCCATGCGGCGCACCGCACCACGTCGCATGAAAATTGCGTTATTTTCAAGGGAGATAACTCTATAGATTTAATCTGTGCTCATCCTCCCTATGCAAACATTCTTCATTATACAGATTCTAAAGAAGGCGATTTATCGTTTTTTGATATTGATGGATTTTTAAAAGAAATGGCTAAAGTTGCTAAAGAAAGTTTCAGAGCGCTGAAGCCGGGGAGACAATGTGCTATTTTGATAGGAGATACAAGGAGAAAGAAGCACGTAATTCCTCTAGGGTTTAAACTCATAAATGTTTATTTGGATGCAGGCTTTAAATTAAGCGAACTTGTTATCAAACGACAACATAACTGCAAGACTACAGGATTCTGGTATGCTAATTAAAATGGACAAGCAAAAATTAACTTGGAAAGCTGTTGTCAGGGATGCCTTATTAGAATTAGGCGGGCAAGGTCATTTATCTGAGATTAATAAAATCGTGGAAGGGCATCCAAAAACTAAGACCAATCCAAGTTGGCGGGATACTATTAGGCGAGTTGTAAGACAATATAAGATTTTTGAACCAGTGCCACCTGAAAAAAGCGGTATTTATAGGGTTGTAGAAGAAATTTCAGTAAGACCTGAGGCTCAAGGTTTTACTGAAGAACCAGAGATTGACCACGGGATCGCTCAAGGAATGTTAGTCACGCTGGGGAAAATTTACGGATATGAGACTTATGTGCCTCCACACGACCAAACTAGTAGAAACTTCCAAGGGAAACCTTTAAGTGATTTTGTGACTGTATCCGACTGCACCAATATTTTTAAAGGCCCTAACTTAGCAAAGATTAGAGAAATAGATACCCTATGGTTTGATGAAGATGATTATGGGTTGTTTCCAGTTTATGCTTTTGAAGTAGAGGGAACAACAAGGGTAAAATCTGGCTTGGACAGGCTGTTAAAAATACCAAGGAGATTTCCTACTCTATTTTTTATTATTGGGCTCAGCGAAAAAGAGAGAGGTTTGTTTGGTCAATATATAAGCCAGACACCATTCAGAGAGTTCAAAGATAAATTTCTATTTAGGCTTTATGAGGAGTTAGAAGAACTTTATAATACAGCTTTGATCCATGATGAACGGCTAAAGCAATTTGTGTGTTTGGCAAGATAAAAAGTATAAAGGTATAAATATGAAATTACAAAGCAGTAGGGGCAGAACTTTACATGGGGATGTAGTAATTTTAAACACTTCAGAGATTGCGGATTATGCAGATTATGGGGGTATGCTATATGAGCTTAAAAAGGTAGGGGTTCGAGACGGAGAAGCATATCAAATTGATAACTGTGGTGATTTACTTATGTATCGTGATGCGTATGGAAGGTGCAAGCATATTCTTGAAAAGTTTGGGGTGAAGGCCTTGTGTGACTAACTATCGTTCAAAAGTGAATATAGGAGGTAGACATGACTGATAAACTTTTTATAACTATAGACTCAAAATATCGGCGTGATCAATTTGACGATTGGCTTGCAGGTGGCAAAGTTGAATATAAAGGGAAAACACATCATTGGTCTGCGCAGAACAGCAATTATGGTTTCGGGTGGGAGATTGGACCAATTACTGAAGAAGATTGGAGCGGCCTGGACGAGGATGAGTTTAATGAACTTATGAGAGTTATCGAAAGATGTCTCTGTGAACATAAAACAGAATATGTCATCTAAGTTCCTTTACGCTCTAAAAGTGACTTTACCTTCGGAATATATTTCCGAATTGATGTCCACGCCAGAAGTAATCCCTTTGAGTTTTATAGGAGACACCCGAATTGTTTTAAGCCCGAAAAGGTCAAAAATAATGATTTGTTGGTAGATGAACTTCTTAATTTTCTTGGTGCACAGTCACAGCGAGATAAACGAAGGCCTTGGATGTTGAATTCTGCAAGATTACTGGTAGAAAAATATGATTCATCGGCATACAAAATTAATGAGGTTCACGATGGAGATATAGTCGAGATTGTCAAGGCACTGACAGTCGAAGAACGATATGGTTTTTCTACTAAGAAGGCTCACATGTTCCTAAGAGGCTGTCTAAAAACTCCAATTTCAAAAACTCATCTCCCACTTCGCCCCCAAAAAGGAGCTAATTTCGCATAAAACTTCCCACATTGACCTCAAAATCAGATCTCATGTAGGAGTAATTCCCCACCTTGGGCAAAATGCCCTTAGTTTTTGGACACCCTCCTAAGAGATATGGCTGATTTAGGAGTATGGAAATACAAAAGGAACATAGAGAAATTGGATGTGATGAGCGACAAAAATACGATGAGAGTGGCTTTGAGAACAGGGATTCTTCAATTTCGTATCCCTTTACTTGCCAGTTTCTTGGATGTCTTTTGTTACCAGTATTCGATGGTAGATAGACTAAACCGCGAAGCATGGAGAAAAGTATGGGAAGAATGGGGCAAAATTTATAATAATCATAGACCTCCAACCCCAGCCTCAATGGACTACCTCATCTTTAGGCTTGGCAAAATAGCCTGCCGCCCAAACAAACGCTTTTGTCTACCAGAGAAAGAAGTAGCTGAGAAAAAACTAGAAAGTCTAATCCCACAGGATAGATTGATTTTCAGGGCTGACAAGTATTGTATTTTTAGTGATGTTTGCGAGTTAGAGAGAAAAATATTAAATGCTCCCAATAGCATTTCAATTGAAGGAAGAACTGGGTGGAAGAGCGGAAAGAGTAACGAAGGTGGAGGAGGTGGGATTTCATCTTGAAGATGAGCCCGCCGCATCGCCTAACACGGTGTTTGTGGCAAACAGAGTTTGCCCAAATGCCCCTTCGGGGCACTTCACAAACACCGATTCTCTTATGTGAAATTGGAAGCTTAATTCAAAGAAAAGAAAGTAGTAACCATGTTAGCTCAATTAACCGCAATTTATGAGAAAGGGGAAAATACTACATCGGATACTGTCCCGAGGTTCCGGGAGCAAATGGGCAAGGAGAAACCTTAGAGGAATGCCGTGAAAGTTTGAAAGAAGCTATCAAGCTTATTCTTCAGGACAAGTTAGAAGATACCCTGCGGGGTGTTCCTGATGACGCTATTCGGGAGACCGTTGTTATTGAATGAAACGACACGAGTTTCTTCGCCACTTACGATTCCGTGGATGCATTCTCAAACGAGAAGGAGCAAGACACTCAGTGATTTATTACCTCGTTTGCTATTGTATACACACTAGATCCAACAGTCTTTAGTCGATTGCTACGTCTCGGAATTGAGGAGGGGCTGGATCAAATACAGTATTAAGTTGGCGAAAAAATTTTGGCGGGGTTCGGAACTCTATGGTTGCTTGACTCCTTACCTCGCCTTCGGCGGTTTCAGATATTGTTGGTAGAAGCAGGCTTAACTATTTTGATTCCTTTCTCTTGCAGGCATCCCAAGCATTCTTAGGTCTTAAATTGGAAAAACTGGCTGGATTTTGAACCGCAGTTAACACCCCCTCCTATCCCGGCCTCAGAAGAATTGTTCAGCTCGTAAGATACACAGGGACAGCAAGAACAATCTTACCTAATTTGTCATCTGGGGGGCCGCACTCTCGAAGGATGAGAATCGGGAACCCCTTTTGTAAGTAATTCGGCTACACCAAACCGCTCGCCATTTCTTACCAAAATGCTAATAAACATTTATTTAATCCGAAAAGCCTACTTGACATTAAGGATGAACAAAGATATAATACATACCAGCTATTGATTACTAGAATACTAAATAAATTTCCCGATCAGGACCACCAAGTACCTTGAACGCTTCAAGGAGTTTTTATCGGAGTACAGAGTAGTCATGGAGAAAGGAGATGGCTGATGGGTCAGTTTGAGGAGTTTGCTGATTTAGAAGCTAAGACGGCAAAAGAAGTATTGGAGTGGGCATTAAAGACCTATGGTGACAGGGTTGCTCTGGCCTCGAGCTTTGGGGCTGAGGATGTTGTTCTGATCGATATGCTGGCCAGGGTCGATCGCCGCTCGCGAGTTTTTACCCTTGATACAGGAAGGCTTCCTCAGGAGACCTGCGATGTGATGGAGAAGATCCGCGACAAATACGGCCTCAAAATCGAGATCTACTACCCCGATACTGAAGCGGTTGAGGATATGGTCGCCAAGTATGGTCCCAATCTCTTTTATAAGAATGTCGAGCTCAGGAAGCTCTGCTGTGAGATCAGGAAGGTTGAACCGCTGAAGAGGGCTTTAAAAGAGCTCTCGGCCTGGATAACCGGCTTGAGAAGGGAGCAGTCGGTCACGCGAACTGAAGTCAAGAAAGTGGAGATAGATAGGTCTCACAATTCAATTGTTAAAATCAATCCTTTAGCTGATTGGAGTGAAGAGCAGGTCTGGAGTTATATCAGAGAAAATGGTGTTCCTTATAACGCTTTGCACGACCAGAATTATCCGAGTATCGGATGTGCACCCTGCACCAGAGCAATAAAGCCTGGCCAGGACGTTAGAGCCGGGCGCTGGTGGTGGGAGGATCCAGAGCACAAAGAGTGTGGCCTGCATATTAAAAAATGAAAGAGACGATTACACCACATGGTGGAAACTTAATTAATCGAGAGATTGCCGGAGACGAGAAGGCGCATCTTGACCAAAGGGTCAAAGGTCTCAAGAAGATCAGGTTAGACTCCAGACAAATTTCTGACGTCGAAATGATCGCGGTGGGAGCCTTCAGCCCTCTGGAGGGATTCATCAGGAAGGAAGACTACCACAGTATCCTGCACAATATGCGGCTCAAAAACGGTCTTCCCTGGACGATTCCCATCATTCTGGCTGTCATAAAAGATGAGGCAAAAGGTTTGAAGGAAGGTGAAGACATCGCTCTCCAGGACGGGGAAGGTGAAATCTTAGCTGTCCTGCATCTGGAGGAAAAATACCTGGCTGAAAAGGACCAAGAGGCACTGCAGGTCTATGGAACCCAGGACGCTAAACACCCGGGTGTAGCCTATCTCTACCAGAGTGGCGAAGTTCTTTTGGGTGGGAGGATCAGCTTACTTCGGCGCTCCAAACATACACAGTTTGAAAAGTATCGGTTTGATCCAAAGGATACTCGAAGAATATTTCGGGAACGAGGCTGGAAGAGGATTGCCGGCTTTCAAACCAGAAATCCGGTTCACCGGGCCCACGAGTACATCCAGAAGTGTGCTCTGGAAACCGTTGACGGGCTCCTCCTCCACCCCTTAGTCGGGGAGACCAAAGCTGATGACATTCCGGCAGAGGTCAGGATGCAATGCTATGAGGTGTTGCTCGAGAATTACTACCCCAAGGATCGAGTATTTATGGCAGTTCTCCCGGCTGCGATGAGATATGCTGGTCCTAAAGAGGCCATTTTTCACGCCATTGTGCGCAAGAATTATGGATGCACCCATTTTATTGTCGGACGAGACCACGCTGGTGTGGGCGACTATTATGGGTCTTTCGATGCTCACTACATCTTTGACGAGTTCAGTCCTGATGAGCTGGGAATAACACCGCTATTCTTTGATTTTACCTTTTATTGCCGACGGTGTGGACAGATGACATCTAACAAAACCTGCCCACATCTGTCCCAGGATCATGTTTCACTGTCTGGAACAAAAGTTCGGGAGATGCTCAGGAGAGGGGAAGTTCCTCCACCTGAGTTCACCCGGCCGGAGATTGCAGCGGTGCTGATAGAATGGGCCAGAGCGCAAAAGGAGGAATACCATTCATGAGAAAATCGACGATAAATATCTTACTAATATTGGGAGCGCTTCTGAGTGGCCTGATGATAGGTTGCGGAAGAGCTGATAGCAACAATGTGACTGTTCGGATAGGATATTTTCCTAATATCACTCATTCCCAGGCCGTTATCGGAGTAGCCAATGATGCTTTCCAGGAGGCCCTGGGACCCGATGTTACTGTTGAGGTCAAAGTGTTTAATGCGGGTCCTTCGGTTATCGAAGCGCTCTTTGCTGGGGGGATAGACCTTGCCTATATTGGACCTAATCCGGCCATTAATGGGTATGTGAGATCACAGGGTAAGGCACTGAGAATTGTGGCTGGGGCAAGCAGCGGTGGTGCAGTGTTTGTGGTAAGGCCTGATGCGAACATTAATACCGTTGAGGATCTAAATGGCAAGAAGATTGCCTCTCCCCAACTGGGGAATACCCAGGATATTGCCTTGCGAGCTTTCCTGAAAGCAGCTGGACTTAGTCCCTCAGAAAAGGGAGGTACAGTCCAGGCGCTCCCTGTTGCAAATCCGGACATCCTTACTCTGTTTCTAAAAGGAGACATTGATGGGGCATGGGTGCCAGAACCCTGGGGAGCTCGACTGATAAAAGAGGCTGGGGGCAAGCTCTTCCTGGATGAGCGCTCCATTTGGCCAGAAGGTAAATTCAACACGACCAATGTGATAGCCAGAACGGAATTTTTAGAGGAACATCCTGAGCTAGTCAAGAAGTGGCTGGAAGTGCATGTGGACCTGACCCGGTGGATCAACAATCATCCTGAGGAAGCCAAAAAGATGCTGAATGCTGAAATCAAAAGGCTTGCCGGTAAGGCCCTGAGGGAAGATGTTCTCGATGACGCTTTTTCAAGGATAGAGGTGACCTACGATCCCATCAAGAGCTCCCTATTTACCTCAGCCTTGTGGGCTTATGAGGCGGGCTTCCTGGGAAAAGAGAAGCCAGACCTTTCTGGTATATATGATCTCTCCCTTTTGAACCAAATATTAGAGGAAAGGAATTTGGAGCCGATAAGGTAATGTATTTAAAAAGGGAATTGCCAAAGCTTCAACTAAAAAACGTCTCCAAGACATTTCATACTAAAGGGGTGGAGCTGAAGGTTCTTGAGGACATTGATTTAGGAGTCGAGGAGGGGGAGTTCCTTTGTCTGGTGGGCCCTTCGGGATGCGGCAAATCCACCCTTCTTAACATAATTGCTGGTCTTGAAGAGCCCGATAGCGGTGAAATCTTTTCTAATGGCCACAAAGTTACCGGTCCAGGGACAGATCGGGTGCTCATCTTCCAGGAATTAGCCCTTTTCCCCTGGCTGACTGTAATAAAAAATGTGGAGTTTGGACTTAAGATGTTGAAAATAGATAGGAAAACAAGGGAAGGGCTTGCTCTGGAATATTTGAAAATGGTACACCTTTCGAAATTTAAGGATGCCTACGTGTACCAGTTGTCAGGAGGAATGAAACAGAGAGTGGCTCTGGCCAGGGCCCTGGCGATGGACCCGGAGATACTACTAATGGACGAACCCTTTGTGGCTCTGGATGCCCAGACCGGAGATCTACTGCGTGACGAACTCCAGCATATATGGAAAGAAACCCGGAAGACCATCATTTTTGTAACTCACAATGTGAGAGAGGCAGTCTGTCTGGGTGACAGAGTTCTGGTCTTTTCTGCCCGTCCAGGCAGGATCAAGAAAGAGCTCAGAGTAGAATACCCCAGGCCCAGACATATAGAAGACCCATGGTTAACCCTACAACGTCATTTACCTGAATACATACAATATGTTCTGGTTCAATTAAAGAAATTGCCCTACATATTGAACCAAGATTCTTAAGTATCGCTGTAGGGTTAATGGAAATTGCGAAGCCAATTCTTAAGGAATTGAAGGTTGAAATAGAGAAGTTTGTAAGGGAGGAGTTAGGCAATGAATGGATTTCTTCGGCGAATCATCTTCTACGCTCTTCTGATCGCAATTTGGGAGATGGTATTTAGACTACATATTTGGGAAGAATTTTTGTTTCCAGCTCCCCTAAGCGTGCTTCAAACTCTGGTTAATGGATTTATGGATCGAACTTTTCTTATTGGCATAGCCATTAGCATGCGGAGGATTACCATAGGTTATGGAATATCCGTAATAGCTGGAATACTTCTCGGTTTATTGATTGGAAGGGTAAAATTACTTGACGAAACCGTGGGCTCCCTGGTGCTGGGACTTCAGACCTTGCCGAGCATAACCTGGCTACCTCTGGCACTACTTTGGTTTGGATTAAACGAGAAAGCTATTATTTTTGTTGTAATCATGGGTGCTGTCTTCTCCATTACCATCGGTACATATTCAGGAGTAAAGGGCGTTCCGCCATTATACCTTAAAGCTGGCAGGAATAGGGGAGCCCAGGGGTACCAGTTATTTCTCCAGGTCATAATCCCAGCGGCGCTTCCCTCCATTGTAGTCGGATTGAAGCAGGGCTGGTCCTGGGCCTGGCGCTCCTTAATGGCGGGAGAGTTGCTTTTCGTCAGTCTGGGTCTAGGATTTCTTCTGATGATGGGCAGGGAATTGAATGACATGAGTCAGGTCATAGCAGTGATGATCATAATAATTATCATTGGTTTGGTTGTGGACAAGTTAATCTTTGCAAAACTGGAGAGAAATCTTTACGAAAGATGGGGCTTGGATCTAGCCTGATACCTCTTTGCAGGATTGATTTTAGATCTCCTATCCTGGATAATACTTATCACCTTCGCCAGGCATTACTGGCCGTTCTTGGGTATTAACATCGGGAGTTTTTGAGAAGGAGTAGGGATTGGAAAGGATATTACTGGTTCTTTCGACTAGCCGGCAGTCCGACAAGGCTATCGACATGGCTTTAAGTATGGCTGAGGAGCAAGAAACGGAGCTGATGGCCCTTTTTATACTGGATTCCAAGGTTACTGATACCGTCTTTGACCACCTGACTGATGTGGGCTTTATGGGAGAGCGACCCAGCAGCGAGCTAAAAGCTACCATTGTGAAAGAACAGCGGGATCGAGGTCTGGTAAAGCTGAAGGAGATCGAAAGACTTGCTGAAGATAGAGGTGTTTTCTGCCAGAGCTGGGTGGTTCAGGGCGATTTCGGTCGCGAATCGGTGAAAATGGCCGCTGCCCACCAGGTAGATCTCCTGATAGTGTGCCGGGCCAGGTGCCCCGGCCTTTCCAGGTTCTTTTTTGATCAAGAGATAGAAGAAGTAATCCGGTGGGCGGACTGCGAAGTGAGAGTAGTGGAGGAGTAGATAGAATTGGAATTGACACTCTCCACGACTAAAGTCGGGAGATTCTCAGATGACTGAGCAACACAGGTGCCAGTTGAATCTAACACCTGAGGCAGGTGCCATAGCTGCGACTACAGGGATTGCTCCCTGATACTTTTAAGTCCAGGCAGTCGCTTTTAGCTGACCAGACATTTACCCACAATCTTTTACATGGCACAGGATTGTGGCCATAACCTCCAAGATTGTCAATGTACCATGAGTAGTATAGCACATTAAGAACAAGGAAATAAGGGCTCATTCATCCCCAGCATTAAAATGCGGGGCTTTCTGAGCCTGTTATGTAAAGAAGGATGTCGTGAAACCCTACGATAATATTCTACAACTCATAGGCCATACCCCCATGGTCAGGCTAAATAGAATACCCGGCCCAAATGATGCGGCCATTTACGCCAAGCTGGAACACTTTAATCCGGCTGGAAGTGTGAAGGACAGAATTGCCCTGAGTATGATCGAGGAGGCGGAGAAGGAAGGAAAGCTAAAACCCGGCTCCACCATCGTGGAGCCTACCAGCGGCAACACCGGTATTGGCCTGGCTATGGTGGGAGCTGTGAAGGGATATAGGGTGATCCTGGTTCTCCCAGAAGATATGACCTATGAGCGACGAGTTCTTCTCTCTTCCTACGGCGCTCAGGTCGTTCTCACTCCCAGTGGAGAGGGAATGAGGGGCTCTATAGTCAAAGCCGAGGAGCTGGTGAGGGACAATTCTGATTATTTTATGCCCCAGCAATTTAATAACCCGGCCAACCCCGACATCCACAGGAAGACCACAGCCAGGGAGATTCTGGAGAGCATGGAAGGGATGGGAATCGATGCTTTTGTGGCCGGAGTGGGAACCGGAGGGACTATCACCGGGGTGGGGGAGGTATTAAAGGAGAATTATCCCGAGGTAAGAATTGTAGGCGTGGAGCCCGCCGGCTCACCGGTCCTCTCTGGAGGAGAGCCGGGCTCCCATCTAATTCAGGGTATTGGAGCTGGTTTTATCCCCAATGTGCTGAACACGGAGATCATCGATCAGGTGATCACCGTAACCGATGAAGAGGCCTATCTTATGATGAAGCGCCTGGCCCGGGAAGAAGCGCTTCTGGTAGGAATATCTTCGGGAGCTAATGTTTGTGGGGCCCAAAAGGTAGCCCAGGAATTGGGCAAGGGGAAGAAAGTGGTGGTCATCCTCCCAGACACCGGAGAAAGGTATTATAGTCTGGAAAAATATTTTTGAAGAGAAAAGAACGCTGATAGACAAAAATCCAACCAAACCAAGGAGGCAAAATGGCGGTAAAGGTCAAGATTCCCACCCCTCTCCAGAGACTGACCAATAAGCAAAGCCAGGTGGAAGCAGAGGGCTTTACTGTTGGCGAGGTCCTGGCCGACCTGGAGAGAAACTTCCCCGGCTTCAAGGAGAGGCTTTATGACGAGAAAGGGGAACTTCGTCGGTTCATTAACATCTTCCTTAACGAGGAGGATGTTCGCTTTCTGGAGGGGCTGAATACTACAGTGAAAGATGGAGATGAGATTTCTATAATCCCGGCTGTGGCCGGTGGATCTCTTTAAAGACACCCTTCAGATGTTATATGAGGAGCAGGAGTCCAGGTGGCAGATTTTACAGAAGACCAGATAATAAGGTATAGCCGTCACATAGTTCTTCCCCAGGTAGGAGGCAAGGGACAGAAGAAGATCAGGGAGAGCAAGGTCCTTCTGATCGGAGCTGGTGGCCTGGGCTCCCCGGCAGGATATTATCTGGCAGCGGCCGGAGTGGGCAGGCTAGGGATTGTGGATCAGGACGAGGTGGACCTGAGTAATTTGCAGCGCCAGATCCTCCATCGCACCGCAGATATAGGTCGACCCAAGACTCACTCGGCCAGGGACAGAATCATTGAACTCAATCCGGATGTGGAAGTGGTTCCCTACCAGACCTCTCTTACTTCAGACAACGTAATGGAGATTATCGAAGACTACGATCTGGTAGTTAATGGCTGCGATAACTTCCCCACTCGCTATCTTCTCAACGATGCCTGTGTTTTGGCTGACAAGACCATCGTGGACGGGAGCATCTTCGTCTTCGAAGGTCAGGCTACGGTATTTAAACCTCACGTCGGCCCCTGCTACCGCTGCCTTTATCCGGAGCCGCCACCTCCGGGCATGGTTCCCTCCTGCCAGGAAGCAGGAGTGCTAGGGGTGCTGCCAGGGATCATCGGGTCCATTCAGGCTATGGAAGCTCTTAAATTGATCCTGGAGATCGGCGAGCCTCTTATAGGCAGGCTACTTCTCTATGACGCCCTGGCGACGGAGTTTCGAATCCTGAAGATACGCCGGGATCCCGACTGTCCGGTCTGCGGGGATAATCCCACCATTACCGAATTGATCGACTACGAAGAGTTCTGCGGTTTGAGACCGGCAAGATGCTAAAGATAGAAGAGAAGGAGGGAGTCTAGATGTTAACAGACCGGGACCGCGAGAGATATAGCAGGCAGATATTAATGGACAGGCTTGGGGAGGAGGGACAGGAAAGGCTCAAGAGTTCCACAGTTGGGGTTTTCGGTTGCGGTGGCCTTGGAACTATAACCTCTCTCTACTTTGCTGCGGCCGGAGTGGGGAGGCTTGTTCTGGTCGACAGCCAGAAGCCGGACCTCAGCAACCTTAACCGGCAGGTGTTACATTGGGAGAAGGATGTTACAGAGGGGGTGAGCAAGGCTGAGTCAGCTAAATACAAGCTTTCCAACTTCAATAGGGATATTGTGGTGGAGGCCCATACGGCCATGGTTACGGAGGATAACATCGAGGAGTTCTTTGGAGAAACCGATATGGTGGTCGACTGTCTCGACAATTTCGAATCAAGGCTCCTCCTGAACAGGTTCTGTATCGAGACGGGGCGGCCGATGGTTTATGCGGCTGTCCATGGCTTTTACGGACAGCTCACATCCATAATACCCGGCAAGACCCCTTGCCTTCGCTGCATTTTTCCGGAGTCGCCACCTCCGGAACCCTTCTTTCCCATAATCGGGGTCACACCAGGCGTTCTCGGCCTTCTCGAGGCGACCGAGACTATAAAGAACATAGTGGGCCTCCCCGGGACCCTTAGAGGAGAGCTTCTTATTGTTGATCTCCTCTCTTATGAGATGGGGAAGGTGAAAACAGGATTTGATAATCAATGTTCTGTATGTGGGAAATGGAGGAAGTGAGGGGTCTGATAAAAGCAATCAATCCTAACCCTACAGCGATACTTAAGAATCTTGGTTCAATATGTAGGGCAATTTCTTTAATTGAACCACAACATATTGTAGGTATTCAGGTAAATGACGTTGTAGGGCTAAGCTAATTGTCATGCGGAGGCCGTGTTCTAAAGGGGGACTATCTGCTAAAATTCATTAGAGAGGTTCCCGAGGAAAGAAGGGAAAAATGCTCAGAAAGAAAGTCGAACTCATCTTCCCCGAAAGACTGATAAAAGAGCCGGTTATCTACCAGGTGGGCAAGAAGTTCCGGGTGGTGACCAATATTTTCAGGGCTGATGTCAACGAGAGCAAAGGCTGGGTGATTCTGGAGTTGGATGGAGAGCAAGAGGAGATAGACAAATCCATCCAGTACCTCAAAGCTCTGGGTATAGAGGTCAAAGAGCTGGAAGACTGAGCATGGCGGATTTTACCCAGGAGCAAGTTGTCAGCGACAGTCAGCATATTGTCTTACCTGAGTAGGAGGGATGGGGCAGAGGAAAATCAATCAAGCCTCGGTCCTGCCCATACAGAAGATAAGAGCGGAAAGGCATCCCCTGCCCTCCGTTCGGAGTAGGCAGATAACCAGATTTATAGACTAAGAGATGCAGAGTCAGTTGCAGTGGAGGAGAGGAGCACAGATGTCCCGTATGCGAGTAAAAATAACCTTTCCCAAAGAGAAAGTTACCGAACCTCTAATCTATATGGTGGGCCAGAATTTCCAGGTGGTTACCAACATAAGAAGGGCCAATATCGACGAATATGCCGGGTGGGTTATTCTGGAAATTGATGGCCAGCCTACAGAGATAGAGAGAGCTATTGACTGGCTGCAGAAAAAGGGAGTGAGGGTGGATCCCGTAGAGGGTACCGTGGTGGAGGGATAGGCTCAGCAAGGGGTAGAAGCTCCAAACAGTACTTCTCTTCCCCCACAAAGTGTTTTGCCACAACTTTTTCTCTCGTCACGAGGCTTCCAACCAGACTCCCGGGCTAACAGGGTATCTCTTCCGCGGGGAGAATGGACCTGGTAATGTTTGGATTAACCCTACAGCGATACTTAAGAATCTTGGTTCAATATGTAGGGCATTTTCTTTAATTGAACCACAACATATTGTAGGTATTCAGGTAAATGACGTTGTAGGATTAAGGTGAAGTGAGGGTCGAGTGTCCTTGGGAAATACTAATCATATCCATAGGGTATGCGGACTAATCAGCCAGTAAGGATGTTACGGATCAGGCCAGAACACATTAAACAAATAATAGAACATGCCAGACGGGAGCATCCTCTTGAATGCTGTGGTTTTTTGGTAGGGAAAGATAACGAGGCTCTGAAAGTGTATGAGATGTCCAACGTGGACAAAAGCAGGACCACCTATTTGATGGACCCCAGAGAACAATTGCAGGTATATAAGCAGATGGAAAAGGATGGGACAGAAATAGTAGGGATTTACCACTCTCACCCCCACTCAGAAGCCTTTCCTTCCCCGACCGATCTGAGAAAGGTCTTCTACGAAGATGTCTATTATCTGATAGTGTCTCTGTCCGATTGGGATAGGCCCACAGTGCGGGTCTTCAAACTGATTGATAGTAAAATCAAAGAGGAGGAAATGGTCGAGATCGGTTAGGGACCATACACCAGGACAATGGGTAAGATTCTTAACAGAATTTTGCCAAGGGTGCGTCTATCCGAAGAAAATCGTAATTAGGGAGGGTTTTATTATGCTGGAGCAGATTCTCTCCCATCTGGACTTTCTGGAGCAATCTATTGAGCAAGTGAGCCGGGAGGTGGAAAGCCGCCTGGCCCCTTTTTCCGAAGACATCCAGCGGGTCTGTACCACCACCGGGGTGGGTCAAAGGACAGCTGAGATGATCATTGCTGAGATTGGAGTGGACATGAGCCGCTTTCCTACCCATCGTCACCTGGCCTCCTGGGCTGGCATCTGCCCTTCTAATAATGAAAGCGCTGGCAAGCACAAAAGTGGCAAGATCCGCAAGGGAGATCGCTGGTTGTACCGGGCCTTGATTGAAATAGCCTGGGCGGCGGTGCGCACCAAGGAAAGCTATTTTTACGCCCAGTACCATCGCCTGGTTCGCCGCCTGGGAAAGAAAAAAGCCATCGTGGCTGTGGCCCATAGCCTGCTCATCGTTATCTACCATATCCTCAAAGATAAGGTTCCTTATCATGAACTGGGGGCCAACTATTTCGATCAATTAAATCTCACCTACCTAAAACGTCACCATATCAAGCGCCTGGAAACTCTGGGCTATAAAGTGACCCTCGAACCTCTGGAGGCTGCTGCATGATTGAAGACCTATTTTCTAAGTTATTTTCTAAGTAATTAAGTTTAAGGGCGTTTAAGAAGATCATGGGTACCGATTTTCCTAAGGACATAGGTGTCTCCCTTGATCTGAAAGGTAAATCGATAGGAACGGGTGATGCGCCCTTCCCATATCTCCCTGGGGTCTTGCATCTTTTTAGTCCATAGGGAAGGGTGTTGGGGGTTGGTAAGCAAAGGCCCCAGCTGTTTATCGGTTAGCCTTTGAATCCGCTGGGGCAAATCACGGTAGGCCCTGATAAATGGTTTGGTGAAAAGAAGCTTCATACTTCAGTCTTCTTTAAGGCGTTGAGAGCATCCCTGGTGTTTTCAAAGGGACCTACCACCTCTCCTTTAGCGATTGCCTCATCAGCCTCCTGTTCACCTTTTTGCCACTCCTCAGTATAAAACCAGGCCTCCTCAGGCCGGATGATTTTGACAGGCTTTATCATGATTCCCTCCCTGGTACCCTCTGCCTCGACATAATCACCCACCGCTATCTTAAACCTCTTCCTGATCGCCGCTGGCAGGGTAATTTGGAAGTTCTCCCTGACCTTAACTATTGGCATCTTAGATCCCCCAGATCTTTTATGGAAGTATTTTCCACAGTTTAAAATTATTAATCTTGTAAGTTAATAATAACAAGAGATAAATATACCTGTCAAGAATGAATCTACCACTTGGACTGGAACTGATGATAATACAACATTGGGAGGCTTTCGGAATCTTGTCAATCCCATAATACCATGAGCGTCTTTCCATATTTCCGTGTGCCTCGATCGGTTGACATAGTCAAGCATCTTCGACTACTATTCCTTCTAGGTCAAGTTTTGAAGCAAGGAGTGCCCTAATGCCTTTAATCGAAACCCATTACGAACACATTGCCCTGGACGAAAAAGGGGTAGCGGTCATTGCGGGGACAACTATGAAAGTGATCGAACTCGTTGTCGAAAAGATAGCCTATGGTTGGAGCCCTGAAGAGGTACATTTTCAACATCCCTATCTAACACTTGGTCAGATCTATTCCGCCTTGGCGTACTATTCCGACCATGCAGACGAGCTGCATGACGATATCGAGCGCCGCCTGCGATATGTCGAGCAGTTGCGCCAGCAGAGCGGTCCGTCGCCCCTGGTTGCCAGGTTGAAGTCCAAAGGGCTGCTCTGATGCCTATCTCATTATATCTGGACGAGCACGTACCGCGGGCAATCACTGTGGCTCTGCGCATACGTGGCGTGGATGTAATTGCCGCACAAGAGGACAAGGCGGTCGGCTTCTCTGATACGAAGTTATTAGACCGTGCTGCTGACTTGAAGCGCGTTCTCTTCACTCATGACGATGACCTTCTGGCCGAGGCAACACGGAGACAAGAGGCTGGCATTTTCTTTTGCGGAGTTATCTATGCACATCCCTTGCGTATTTCGATTGGTGCCTGTATTAATGATCTGGAGATCATTGCTCAAGCTGGGGAGCCTGAAGATTTGGCTAATCGAGTAGAGTTCTTGCCGCTTTGAAGACATCCGACAATGACAACAGAGATTCTGGACCAGAATGTTCTCAGAGACATAAGGAAGCTAGGACCGGTGGATGTGGTGGTAGGAATCCCCAGTTATGGCAATGCATCCACTATCGCCGGAGTAGCCGAAGCCCTGGGCTTTGGGATGGACAAATACTATCAGGGGGCAAAGGTTCTGATGATCAACTCTGACGGTGGATCAAAAGACGGGACCCCGGAGGCTTTCCTGAGCGCCGATGTTCCGGACCGAATATGCAGGATGGCTATCCTTTACAAAGGAACTTCCGGCAAAGGCAGTGCCCTGCGGGCCATATTTGAGGTGGCCAGAGAGACTGAGGCCAGAATATGTATCGTTGCGGATGCCGATTCCCGGAGTATTACTCCGGACTGGGCCAGGCAATTGGGATATCCGGTTTTTCAGGAGAACTATGGGTATGTGACCCCCTTCTATCTAAGAGATAAGCATGATGCCACTATTACTAATAGCCTGGTCTACCCGGTAACCAGAGCCCTCTATGGCCAGAGAATCAGACAGCCAATCGGAGGAGATTTCGCTCTTTCCCGAGGCCTGGTCTGCATTCTCCGGCAGGACAGGTTTTGGGAGAGTCATCCCTCCATAGCCAAATTTGGAGTGGATATCTGGATGACCACTACTGCTATCTGTGAGGGCCTGCGCATATGTCAGGCCGCCCTGGGCGTCAAAATCCATGATCCTAAGAAGCCCAGCAGGGATCTCAGTCCCATGTTTCGGCAGATGGTAGGCACTATGTTTGAGCTGATGAAGAGGTACGATCATAAGTGGCTGATTATCAAACATAGTCAGCCTGTGGACATCTATGGCGAGTACCGCTTCAGCGAGATCGAGGATATAGAAATTCATCCTCTGGTTCTGCTTAACAAATTAAAGGAAGGATACCAGATTTATGGAGATAACATATGGAAGCAGGTATTGAGCCCCGAGAATTATGAGGAGGTGAGCCAAGTCTGTCAGAAGGACTACAAAAAGTTTATATTCCCAATGGACCTCTGGGCTAGGGCGGTTTTCGACTTTGCTGTATACTATTGTTGGGTGCCCAAGGAGGACCACGATTCCCTTCTGGAGTCTATGATCCCTCTTTATCAGGGCAGAACGGCCTCCTTTGCCAAAGAAATGGCCATTTTGTCGGATGAACTGGCTGATGCTTTTGTGGATGGGTGCGCCAGCGTCTTTGAAAGGCTCAAACCGTATCTTTTGGAGAGATGGCCAAGGCGGTAACCAGTTAAAATAGACGGTGGCCTCAATGAGGGAGAACAACATATGCGGGGCCGAGAATGACTATGCGGGTTATGAGGCGAAGAAAGCGTGAGTAAGAGGCCAAACATGACCAGGATACGACTGGCCAGGCGCACCAGGAGGGCGTGGCTGGCCAGCCACATTTCCAGAAGGTCTAAACTACTGTTAGCAATCCTGGGAGCCTCCCTTGTAGTGATAATAGGGGGTCTTTTTTATTTGGGCGGGATGGTCTCATCCGGGTTGGTCTCATTGGAACGGGAGGCCAGTTCTGAGATCGAGTCTACCAAGATCTTTGACCGCAAGGGAAAGCTCCTCTACGAGATATTGAATCCCCGCTCAGGAAAGCATACTCCGGTAAGTCTGCAGGAGATCCCCATCTGGGCGAAGGAGGCAACCCTGGCGGCCGAGGATGTCAGTTTCTATGATAATCCCGGCATAGATCCCGTGGGGATCATCAGAGCTGCTCTCTTGAATCGTCTCCATGGCCGAGTGCTCTTTGGTGGGAGCACCATTACCCAACAACTGGTCCGAAACAAATTCCTCTCTTTCCAGGAAGCCTCTTCTCCTTCCTTGACCAGGAAAATCAAGGAAGCAATTCTGGCTCTGGAGATGTCCAGAAGATACACCAAAGATCAGATCCTGGAAATGTACTTGAACGAGATGTACTACGGCAACTTCTCTTATGGGGTGGAAGCAGCGGCTCTCTCTTATTTTGGGAAACATGTGAAGGATCTGGATCTGGCGGAGTGCGCTCTGCTGGCCGGCATCCTTCAGTCCCCTTCCAGGAACAACCCCTTTGAGAATTTCCCTGCCGTCAAGAGGAGACAAGAATCCATCCTCGATCTGATGGTCAAGGCTGGTTTTATTACCGAAGCCCAGGCCGCCTCGGCCAAGGCGGAGAAACTAACCCTGCGGGAAGCCAGGTATGACATCCGGGCTCCTCATTTTGTCCAGTTCGTGCTGGACCAATTGTGGGGAAAGTATTCTGAGCAATTTATCGCCTCCGCGGGACTGAAGATATATACCACTCTGGATCTGGATCTCCAGGAGGAAGCCCAGAATATTGCTCGACGTCATGTTGCCGAACTAAGTGATCACTCCCTTACCAATGCCTCAGTGGTAGCCCTCGATCCCAGAACCGGAGAGATCCTGGTCATGTTGGGGAGTCTGGACTATTTTGATGAAGCTATTGATGGAGCTGTCAACATGGCCCTGGCCAAAAGACAGCCAGGCTCAGCCATAAAACCTATTACCTATGCTGCCGCCTTCGAGAAGGACTACACTCCGGCCACAGTAATCGAGGATGAGCGAGCAGTATTCACATCCGAGCAGGGAGAGATTTATCTACCTCTAAACTATGATGGCAAATTCCATGGTCCGGTGCGGGTGCGAGAGGCTCTGGCTAACTCCTATAACGTGCCTGCCGTAAAGGTTCTCCACCATATTGGGATGCCCGCCTTTCTCACCACGGCCAGAGAAATGGGCATCACCACTTTCCACAATGATAAGTACTGGCTATCGGTAACCCTGGGTGGGGGAGAAGTAAGACTTCTGGATCTGGTATCTGCCTATGGAGCTCTTGCCAACAGAGGAGTCAGGGCGGAGCCCTTTGCCATCTCTAAAATAGTGGACAGCCAGGGCAATATTCTCTTTCAGCAAACTCCTGTCCTGAGGCCGGTTCTGGGAGAACGAGGTCCGGCTATCGCCTACCTCATTTCAGACATCCTTTCCGACAATTCTGCTCGCATACCTTCCTTTGGACCCAATAGTCCCCTCAAGCTCAGCTTTCCAGCAGCGGCCAAGACCGGTACTACTACCGACTATCGAGACAACTGGGCCGTGGGCTATACTCCAGAGCTGGTAACCGGAGTGTGGGTGGGTAACTCGGATAATGCGCCCATGAAGAGGGTGTCGGGCATTACTGGCGCTGCCCCCATCTGGCATGATTTTATGGAGTTTGTCCTGAAAGGCAAGTCGGGATGGGGCTTCCAAAAGCCTGAGGATATTGTGGAGGTAGAAATTTGCCCGCTCTCCGGGCTCCTACCTGGTCCAAACTGCCAGATTACTCTGAGAGAGAAATTCATAAAGGGTACTGAACCCAGGGAAGTTTGTTCTATGCACAGCACCTACACGACCTATGATAGTTTCCAATCCAGGAGCTGGAAGGAGACTATGGATAGTGAGGAGTCTCAAGAGGCCCAGATTGTGGAGATCACCAACCCCCAGGATGGGGATAGATTCGTCCTGGACCCCACCATTCCTCTCCGATATCAGCAGTTAGAATTAGCCGTGGATGCGAGTGAGGATATCTCTGCTGTGACCTGGTATGTTGATGGCCGTCCCATAGGAACTATTGATAAGAGGCCTTTTAGTACCTTCTGGGTTTTGAAGGAAGGAAACCATTTTTTGAAGGTAGTGGGGTTAAGAGCTGGGAGGCCGGTTCTGGGAGAACGAGGTCCGGCTATCGCCTACCTCATTTCAGACATC
>NZ_BLRZ01000014.1 GCF_013281975.1 Candidatus Hakubella thermalkaliphila
AGGTCAATGTGGGAAGTTTTATGCGAAATTAGCTCCTTTTTAGGGGCGAAGTGGGAGATGAGTTTTTGAAATTGGAGTTTTTAGACAGCCTCTCTGGACGCTGGCTCGCATATGGTGCCCTGGCTGCTCCTGCGGGTGATCAGACCGTTTTATCGATTTGACTGAATTTGCCTTGACAGACTGAACCTGCTCCACCTATTGCCACATTTGATATCCATGTATTAGTATTAGTGGAAATGTTGGGGAGACCTTAGAGCCCTAGTAGTTGGAAGCAGGGCCGTGGGACTTTGAAGATCGGGTCGGAGGATGGGCTCGAGAGGTGGCTAATGCTGTTCAAAGGAAAAATGGGAAGCGGACTTCAAGACGAGGAGGAAAAAATGAAATGTTTATTATGTAATGGTGAAATGGAAAAGGCAACAGTTGCTTATACAGTCGACAGAAAGGGGTATCACCTATTCATTGAGGAAGTTCCCGCTTATGTCTGTTCCCAGTGTGGTGAAAGATACTTTGAGGAAAAAGAAGTCGCGGCAATCCAAGATATGATTGAAGCATTAGAAGAAAAGTTGCAAGCTATTTTAGTGGTAGCATAATTAAAAAAGTGAGACCGTTCCGATTTAGTGTGGGTAAAACGGCTAAAAATGTACTTTGACAAGGGAATATAGCTAAATTATCTTTTTGTACAAAAAGATAAGGGGTTTCCATGGCTAAAAACTGTCAAGTGTCCTCATAAGTTAAGAGATCGGAATAGGAGTTTATGAGCTTTTCAAGATGCGGAACGGGCAAAAATACCCACACTAAATCGGAACGGTACCAAAAAAGTAATCTGATGCAATTCGATCCATTGATATTCCCCGATGAAGAAGGGGCAGAGCAGGCCCTAAGCCTCTTGCGGGACTATGTGGCGGAGAAAGTGCAACTCTACGCTCCCTCCCTGATCGACTATGAGGTCCTGAACGGAGCCCTGGTGGCTTTAAGAAAGGGCCGACTGGAAAGAGAGCATTAGGATTTATGCACAAACAAGCTTTCCTTTAGGGATTGGGATTTCTCTTCCGAGACTTTTTGCTGTTTCTATCCATTCTGAAATTACTATCTCTGCATTACGTATAGCCTCTTCATATGTAGTTCCATCTGCCATGCACCCTGGCAGCTCTGGGACCTCTGCAATAAACAATCCATCTTCTTCACTCCAATATATGATCACCTCATACTTAAACATCTTTAACCTCCTTGTGAATCTTGTATTTTAAGATCAGATTTCTTACCTGTTTCACCTGATAAGCCTTTGCCCTTCCGTCTTTAAGAGGTTGAATATTCATAATTTCTAAGATTTTATCTTTAGTGAGAACATGTTTATAATGCACTCCATCCGGGAAAGGAGGGTGGCAACATCTGGCTCATAGAAGAAGGGGGAGACTACGATCTGACCTTAGAATATCGGGGTATGGATCGCCTTATGGTCTTACGATGGGCTAGCCTGGCCGCCATGCCTCTTTACCCCATACTGGTTACCCTGGATCTCTGGCCGCTGAGGAAAAGCAGAAGGTACTTTCCTCACCTTCAATAAGAGCTTCTGGAGATTATTTACATCTTGAACCATAGCAGAGGCAAGTGCAAAACTATCGGCATAAGAGATACTATATTGAGCCTTATATTCCGCTGCCTGGAATATCAATTCATTCGGCACAGGAAGAATAGCAAAGTTCAATCTTTCAGTATGGGCGCGGACTTCCAACTTTTTCTGGTCGCCAAACTCCCCTTTGGTTGAATAGATGATTTCACCTAAGTTGATAGCGTTGATGTATTTTGTAAGACCAGTCTCCTTTATGGCTTTGGCTAAAATAACCACAGGGGTACCAGGAGGCGGGACTTATCTTATCCAAGCAGTAGAAATAAATCAAGTGGCAAGACAAGCACTTCTTTATCGACAAAAAAGTCGCTTTTGGAAATAACAATTCCCTTTTTCAAGTAGCTAAAATCAGCCGGAATAACTCTTCTTTGATACTTGACCTCGATTGGCAAAGTGTCGTCTTGAAAAACAAAGTCTATCTCCCTTCTGTTTTGATAATAAAAAAGTTCCTTGCCTTTTTTGGAAATCTCTGTGCCTACCAGGTTTTCGACGAATTTGGCTAAAAAATCAGGATCTTTAAGCTTTCTAGACGCTATTTGAGAAACATCTTCTCCTCCAAAAACGAAGCTAAAAAGCAACCAGAAAATAAAGGGATCAGAACAATAAAACTTCTTGTTCTTGCGCCACAAGACCCTCTTTTGAGAGATTTCAAAGAGCGGTGCTTCTAGAAGAAAAAAGCTGTCTTTTAGGAACTGTAGATAATCTCGAGCGGTATTGTGGGAACCTAAATCAGCATATTGGGCTACCGATTGATAGGAAATGCCAGTTGCCAGAGACTCAAAAACCTTTTCCAAAATTACCCTCACCAGAACTTCTTTTTTCTCGTTCTTAGCCATTTCACTTTTGAGCCAGCTTTTATAAAGCTCAACTGTAGATGAGTTGATTGTCCCTGAGGGGGAAGATTCATTAATTACCCGAAGAAACCCACCAGTTAAGAAAAACTGTTGGGTTTTTTCTGGCAAATCAGGAACAGCCACTTTGACGCTGTGCCAGAAGTTCTTGAGGGCGGAAAATTTGCCATCAAATTTATATTGTTCTGCCTTCGGATAGAAGAGCTTAAGGAATTCGAAAAATGACAACGGATAAAGAAAAACGTCTTTTCCCTCTCCTCTTCGGCCGGGCAAATACTCGCCACTTTTTTTTAGGTGAATGCTGGTTGAACCAGTTAGAAAAAAAACGGCATTTTTACCTAGACCACTATCAATTAACCACTTAATGGCAAAAGGCCAGTCCGGAAGCGAAGAAATCTCATCTAGAAAGAGAAATTTCTTACCCCTTTTGGCTTTCACCCAATTCAAATAATCGGTCAGCAATTCTACGAGATCTTTGCGGGTCGCCAGTAAATCACAATTAAAGTAAAAAATATTGTGAGCATCATACTTAGCTAAAAGCTTTCTGATGAGGAGTTTTAAGGCCGTGCTTTTCCCGACCTGACGAGGTCCATAAATGATGTGAACCGCCCCCGTGGTCAAAGGCAGATTTAAAACAGATTGAGGATGCCACTTCAACCTGGCCTCTTCAAAATCCACAATCTTGCTATCTTTGCTGATAGCAGCTTTTGTCTCCCACCAGGGATTTTGGTTTAGAGAAAAGTCAAAAAACTCTGCCATAGTCTGTCACTCCTGATGACATAATTATGGTACTCTATGTCACTGAGATTGACAATACCTGGTCTCTTTTTAGTGAGATGGGAAAGGGGGCAGATTTGGAGTCTCCCGGAAACTACGGGGAGGGACCGCTGCCCACCCTTGCTGTACGGAGCAAACGGCAACGTGGCGTCCGGCAGTCGGAGGTCCGCTACCAGCTCTGGGGAACTGATGCTGCCGGGAACTTTTGGGAGGTGATTGTAGCACCATATCCAGAATATGGTGTGTGGCGATGTGTGACAGCATATAAGATGTCTACAACTGCCCGTAAGAGCTATCTTAGAAAAGTGAGGAGATGATTATGTCCAAGGTACCAAAGGAAATACGTGAAGCGCTCAAAAAAGAAGCTTATGAGTGGGAGGATGCTGCTCGTAGGGAAACTGCCGAGCAGATTGAAGAGACGCTTGAGGGAGCCGAACTGTTCAAGGCGACCCGACTGCCCCGTCGCCCTGTCTCAGTTCGTCTGGATCCACGGGATATCTCAATGCTCAAGCGAGTCGCCAGGCACAAGGGTATTCCTTACTCACAGCTGGTCGCAATTTGGGTACATGAGCGGATCGAGAAAGAACGACAGGTTTCTACTGACTAGCTATCTGGATGTGTACGGACATGGGCAGAATGCCTAACCTATTTTTTAGCTGATTTATCCCCAGGATTAAAATCGGGGGCTTTCTCGGCCTATTTTTGTAAAATTTTGCTCCAGGCCACAACGCCAACCCCATTTTTAGTGTGAACTAACTATAAAGGACGACTCTACTTCTGGAGCTGTTCTGGGGTATAAGAGATCAGACCTTCAACTCGCTTAAAATGTTCCACGTTCCTGGTCAAGAGAGGCAACTGGTGGCGTAAGCATATACCAGCAATAAGGACATCGCCTGGGCCTATCTCTTCTCCCTTCTCTCGCAATTGAGTGATAACCTTGCCTGCGGCTATGGCTGCTCGAAGATCCAGGGGCAAGGTTATCTCTTCCTGGAATAACACGGCAAGATCGGCCTGGCGGCGGGTCACCCGGGAGCCAACCCGCAATTCGTAAGCACTAATGGCAGTAAAGAGAAGACGGTCCTGCAACAGGAGTTCTTTGAACACCTGGGCCTGAGGCATCTGGCCCCGAAGATAATCTACAATAATGTCTGTATCTGCCACTATTTTGGGACTTCTAACTCCGTTGTGGGTGAGGGAAGAAGAAAGTGCTCTCTGGGCAGTATTATTCTCCTGGTCTACCTCATAGACCATTGTGTTCCCGCTCCTTCATATCCCAACCTGACCAGGCCGAGTCAATAGCTTCATTTATCTGCTCTGGACTTTCTTCTGCCCAGATACCCTCCAGGGCAAGCACTTTTTCCTTTCTTTTTTCCTCGTTGTGAGCCCGGGCTAAATACAGCTCCACAGCCTCTCTGACCAGATCGGAATAGCCCCTCAATCCTCTTTTGGCAGCTAAAGATAGCAACTCAGCTCTCTGCTCATCGGGTATGTCGATAGTAGTGCGCATTAAAACCACCTCCACTGTTTGGTTATGGGCATTCTAACACTTTGGTATTCTAATGTCAAGATGCGAGAGCTTTGGTCTGACGTGTAACCTAAAGCGGCTCCGGATAGAAAAATTCAATGCGTGGACAGGTTCTCTTTCTCCTTCCCGGTCTCCCTGTGTGTATGATTACCCTGCGGAAAGAAGGCGTCTAGTTCTCTATGGGCTTTAGAATATCGGGGTATGGATCGCCTTATTGTTTTGCGCTTAGCCAGCCTGGCTGCTATTCCTCTATATCTGGTACTTGTGGCCCTGGATCTCTGGCGGCTGGGGAAAAGCAGAAAGTACTTTCCTCACCTTCAATAAGAACTATAATGACCCCCATCAATGACCCTTTTGTGAATTGTAAAGTCTGACCTCTAACTCTTCACAAATCTAGACCTTGAGAAGGTCTTCAAGCGAAATGGTCTTTCCTTCCCTCAGCTCCTTCAAAGCCTGAGCGTCTGCCTTACGAATCTCCACCACAGAGGGGATATCTCGATGGATCACTCGTTCCACTATGTTATCCCAGAAATAGCGCTCTCTTAGCCTGAGAGGCAGTTAGGTGTACGTGTCAGGAGCGGAGTTGTTCCGGCTTTAGATATTGGACAGGTTCGTCGGCTACGGAGAGAATCCTCTGAGTACATACTTAACGTTCTTCCCCCTTCCGAGTCGCTGCAGATAGCCTCTTTTCACCAGATCTTCCAGATCCATCCGTGCTGTCCGATCGGGAATATTGACTAACTTTTGGTACTGAGATCGTGTGATTTCTTTTGCCTTGGCTTCCATGTGGGCAAGCAGTTGCCGTTGCCGTTGGTTAAGCTCCTCAACCAGGTATCTCCTTCCGTACAGAACGGCGACGAATCCTCCCAGCTCTTCCAGGAAGGTAGGTTCCGGCAGCCCGTATCCAAGGCACTGCTCCATGATTCGGTTTGTCCCTCTACCCCACTGTTCGATGTATTTCCACAGGAACATGGCTTTTGCCATGAGGGGGTTCCGGGGAATAGAGGGGTGAGTACCTTTGAGCGCCTCTGGGGTCAGGGGTTCTGGAAGTAACCCTGGATTTCGCACTTCCAACCGATCATCGAAGATGGAGATCTGGACGTTCGCAGAAGAGCTATAGTCTCGGTGGACTAAGGCATTGACAATAGCCTCACGGACGGCAGGAAGGGGATACTCCCACTGTTCCTCCCGCTGGATCTGATCGAGAGAGGGTACCAGTCGAATATTGCTCAGAACGAACTTCACGGCCTCCTCAATCTGAACGGTAATGGCATCTCCCAGTACTTTCATATCCAGAAACAACCCAGGCGCTGTCCCCCGAAATTTGGCACACCGAATCTCCGCCTGGGGGAAAAACTGCTGGGGGGTTTTACCAAACAGCAGAAGCGCCGCATTAGTCAGTTGGTTCTTCTGCATCAGACCGAGTCTCTCCAACACCTCCTCCACCTTCCACGGAGAAGACAATTCCAGACCTCTTTCTGCGGAAGCTTTCTCCAGGAACTTTCTGATCTTGTTCTCGTCGATGTCCTCTAGTGTAGCGTTCGCACAGATTTTGTTGTCAAAGCGCAACTTCTGCCGGTGCTTCTCCAGGAGTATACGTTCATACTCCTCCCGCGACATCTGCACCGATGACCTACCTACCCTTTTCCAGGGTCTACCAAAGGCAAGGTGGGGTTTGTTGTGACTCTCCTGCACTCGGATCACCAGAATCCTCTTGCCCTCGATCTCCTCCACCGAAAGCTCTGGGAAGATCTTGGGATCAGTGTGGTCCATGAGCATCTGGGAGACTCGCTCTACAGTACCTCTTCCCACATCTAACCCGGATACTGATCCGTCATCCCTAACACCTACCACAAGATATCCACCTCTGGTGTTGGCTAAGGCTGCGACTTCTTCAACCAGGCGGTTGAGGTCAGAAAGAGATGTCTTAAATTCGACCTTTTCACTCTCGCCTTCGGCCAGAATAGCTTGTAGATGCATCGACATTTCTCCTCTTACTGGTGCACTAGTTTGCCGGCAATAGCCGGCAACTGCCGGCAATATTATATACTCAATTCTACCTGATTGGCAAATTTAACCTACAGATGTATAACTTATGGGTTTTGTACAAAAAGTGCGCTCACTGATCAAGAGACTTAAGGCTACATAATCGCCCAGGGCCAGTCTCGCCACTTCCTTGGCTTTTTCCTATTAGCAAAGACATTATATAGCTCAGTGTAGGTTTTCCGGCGCATTCTGAAATCATCCAAAATTCTGCGATCGAAAAAAACAATTCCTGCCCTTGAATATTAAAGATGAGCCGCTTGATCAAACATGGCCACGATTGCTGAGAGAAAAGATCTCCTGGAGAGATCACGGGAAAGAATTGTCGCTGTTCTGGTCAAAGAGTACGGACCGGAAAAGATCATTTTGTTTGGGTCACTGGCATCCGGTTACGTTCACAAGGGGAGCGACCTGGACCTTGTGATCACCTGCCTTGACCAAAGCAAGATTTGCTGTTTTTATCATGATATATTCTGCACCTGTCAGTATGTGTTTTGATCAATAAAATAACACCGGAGGTGAACAGTGAAGACCCTTGTTTTAAGAGTAGTACTCAAAGAGGAAGAAGATGGGCGATGGAGTGCATCAATCCCTTCCCTTCCAGGCTGTTCCAGTTGGGGATATTCCCGACAGGAGGCCTTAGAAAACATAAAAGATGCTGCTGAGATATACCTGGAAGACAGGATAGCTGCGGGAGAGGGACTCCCAACGCCGTCGGATGAAATAGAGGTTATAGATGAGCCAGCTGTAGCAGTTTCCTTATGATTGGTAAACTCAAGAACACACCTGTCCGAGAACTTATTAGAGCACTTGAACCAGATGGATTTCCATACACCTGGCGCAAAGGCAGTCAAAGGGTCTATCGACATCATGATGGCCGCCGTGTAGTTATTCATTACCACCATGCTAAGGATACCCTTCCTCCCGGAACTCTCCAGAGTTTCCTACAGGGAACAAGATGGAGCGAGGATGACCTCAAACGCCTTGGCCTAATCACTTAAGATTCTCCCACTCTGCCCTGCCACTACAGCTTATACAAAACCTACCCTCTCCCCGTGCCACATTTGATCTTTCCTGAGTTCGATCAGGAGCTCAAAGAAAAGAATCTGGAGATGGCTGGTCTCTCCTTTCCGGAAGGCTACGGGGAGGTCTCCAGCCTGGACGCTGGCTCTCAGGTGGTGCCCTGGCTGCTGGTGCGGGTGGTTAGTCCGTTTTATGGTTTAGACTTGGACAACTGCATCATGACCTTGCTTTAACGAGCCCACCCTTAGTGAGTTTCCTTCAAGAGCAGAAAAAAACAGGCTACTTTTCCTCAAGCCAGTAAGCCTGCCGGTTGTCAAACTGGTCATCTTTCCCTGCATTCATCTTTCCAGTTCCTTTTTTATGTAATCTAAAAAAGCAGGGTATAATTTGGGCACTACTTGAAAGAACCTTTTTATATCCTGCCATTTTATATCCAGATATCGATGGGCAAGGGTATTCCTTATTTTGGCAAGTTCTGAAAAGGCCTCTGCTTCTTCTTCCTTATCATAAATACCGGAGCCTGTTTTAAAGAGAACCTCTCTTGAAGTCTCCGGGATCTCTTCCTCCTTTATGGTGAGGAACATCTTCGAGATATCTAAAGTAGCATTGATAAGACATTCAATCCATCTCTCCACTTCCAATCTCTTACTTCTCTGTGATTGATAAACCTTCCAGTCGATTTCTCTTTCATAAATTTCAAAGAATGGTAGCTCCTTCTCCAAATACTCTATATGAGGGATGAGTTTTGCTCTATCGGTTTGATGCAATTCTTCTCTCCCTATAATAGGTCTCAAACCAGTTCCTAACATATTCAGCTTCATCACTTACGATACAAAGGAAATTCATAAAAATCCCTCTATCCTTGATTATTATAGGCTTTCCTTTCCTCACAATCTCATCTGCAAGGACTGCCCTTGCCCTGTTGAGTACTACAAGATCAACCTCTTTCTTCAAGAGCCCTTCCAGATCAAGGGCAATGCTACTTTCTCCTTTATATCTCCTGTCAAAAGCTTCCCACTCTATATCTTTTTCGGGCCAGAAGTATACGGCAATGTCTAGATCACCTTCCTTGCGGAGTTTACCTCTGGCCGCTGAACCAAAAAGGAAAGCAAAGGCTACATCCTTTCTGCCTTCTAAGTAATCCTTGAGAAGGTCTAGTATTGTTCCCATCCTTCCCTCTTCAGCTCCCTGATACTAAAGACTCCCAATCCATCCTCTTAATGTCTTGGCAAAGGGGTCAGTATGACATTGAGCTCCAAACATATAGCAACATACTCAGGCTTGCTTTTGCGCACTATAGCTGTATATTCTGCTCTGTTTGTCGCTTCTCCTATCAACTTTACGTAGCAAAATTATATCACAGAATCTGAAACTCCCCTCAGAAATAGCTAGAATCAAAAGTTCTTCTCTAAATTTAGTGGAAACTAGGAAAACCCTCTTGATCTCATCCAGGATATCGACGCCCACAGGTTTCCACGATTTATTTACTTCAACGGACATATAGGATACATTAACAGAGAAAGTTGTCCCAGGAGCCAGAAGGTAACTGCGATGGTAAAGCTCGGAGAGATCAGAGAACAACATAATTTTGAACCCAAATACATCTTCTCGCAACTCCAACGAAATTTGCCGCACAGGGTTGAGTCACAAATACAAGACAGCAGATTATATAAAGCGGTCAGAATGCTTACTGAGAAGGCATATCCTACTGAAGAAATTATCTGTCTGGAGAAAGTTATTTCACTGTCAATATCTATGACAGGCACTGCATTTTCTATGCCCCCGAGGATAGGAAACTTTTACGACATATAGAATGGGATGAGCCCAAAATGTTGAAATGGAAATAAATACCAGTACAGCCGGTACGTTCTGTCAACGTTTCCCCTGGAGACCCGTGGTGCGATATGACACTGCTCATGGCTTCGCCCATAAGGACGTGATCAGAGCGAATGGCGAGGTGGTAAGCAGCCGCTCTTCTTTGAGACGTATAACATAGCTTTCACCTTTGCCACCGTTGATTTTCTAAAATGTAACTGAAAGGGGATATTAATAAAACGGATAGCTGCAACTGGTAGAATATCGGGGTATGGATCGCCTTATGGTCTCACGATGGGCCAGCCTGGCCGCCATGCCTCTCTATCTGGTACTTGTGGCCCCGGATCTGTGGCGGCTGGGGAAAAGCAGAAAGCACTTTCCTCAATAGTGAGGGCCTTGACCAAAACGTCTTCTTGTGAGATGCTAATATTTAGTTATGACTATAAGAGGTGACTAAAATGGGATCTACCAGGGTGACCATAGCTGAAGGTAAAAAGTCCTTTACCAGGCTGGTCCGGCAAACTCAGGAGGGCAAGGAAGGGGTTGTTATCACCAAAAGGGGCGAGCCGGTGGCAGCCATTATCCCCTTTGAGGAGTACCGAAGACAGCAGAAGATGGAGGCTTTCCTGGAACTTCTGGAGCTAAGGAGAAGGTTGGCCTCTTCTGGGGTAACGGCTCGAGAACTCTATGAGCAGTCCAGAAAAGAGCTGGAGGAAAGATCCTGAAAGCCTGGGTCATCGACGCTAGTGTGGCGCTGAAGTGGTATTTCCCCGATGAAGAAGGGGCAGAGCAGGCCTTAAGTCTCCTGCGGGACCATGTGGAGGAGAAAGTAGAACTTCACGCTCCCTCCCTTATCGACTACGAGGTCCTGAACGGAGCCCTGGTGGCTTTAAGAAAGGGCCGACTGCAAGGAGAGCAGATGATCCACATAGTAGAGAACTTTCAGAAGGTGGCCGTGCGCCGAGAGGAAATAGGAGAGCTCTTTCCCCGCACCCTGTCCCTCTCGGAGAGCTATGGAAGAAGTGCCTATGATGCCTCCTATCTGGCCCTGGCAGAAGCGCGGGGAGCTTGCCTGATAACGGCAGACTGCCGGCTCTACAACGCAGTAAGAAAAGAGCTTCCCTGGGTGCTGTGGATCGAAGACTATGGCAGCAGTGTAGCATCCCAAAAGGACTGTAGCCGAGAGACGGAGAGCCTGGAGAAGAGCAAGGATCATCTTTCGAGCTGAGATCTTCGGGGAGGGCTACCGGGAAGTCTCCCGCCTGGACTCTGGCTCTCAGGGGATGCCCTGGCTGCTGGTGCAGACGATCAGGCCGTTTTATAACAGAAACAGCAGCGCATAGAAAGCGGGATATGGAAAAGGCTATGAACAAGAGGTTAAAGAAGCCATTTGTGAATTACCAAAGGCGATGAGGCAGTTATTGCCCTGGCCATGCAAGAAAAAGTAAAAGAGATCATAAGCGATGATGAGGGTCGCGGGCGCAGGAAGATGAGCAATGACCTCTCTTTATTATGTGGCAGGATAAGGGGACGAAGAGGGAGGACAAGATCACGGTGGCAATTACTCTAGAAAAGAAAAGGAAAGCTTTAGAAGAGTTTACTAAAAAAATTCTTTCCAGCAAAGTTAAAGACAAAGTGGCCAAAATTGTTCTTTTTGGAAGTGTTGGGAAGAATATGGCAAATGCTGATAGTGATGTGGACCTTCTTGTTTTTGGTACCAGTAACCTGGCGGAAATTTCGGAAGCCTGCGCCCAGGCCTCTTTAGAAACAGCTATCGAATTAAAAGAGAGCGTTGAACCTCTCATTTACTGCCTGGATGATCTTAGGTTTTCTCCATCATATTTTTTATATTCAGCCTTGAAGGACGGTGAGGAGGTCTTCACCATGAAGGAAGAGGAATCAAAAAAGAAGGAAGCCTTAAACTACCAACTGTTGGCCCAGGAATACCTGGAAGGAGCCGAACTTAACCTGGAAAATGAACTTTACCGCTTAGCAGTGGATGCTGCTTACAATGCCGCCGAACTATGCGCTAAAGGTTTGCTCCTTCTTAAGCTGAGCGATATTCCCACTTCTCACGGGGGAATTATTGGTATGTTCGGGGAGCTTTTTGTAAAAACAGAAGTTGTTCCTAACCAGATAGGTCGAGGCCTAAATAGAAATCTTCAGCTTCGAAACAAGGCTCGTTATGACTTTCATGCTCTCATTACTAAAGAGGATGCGGAAAAAGCGATAGATTTAGCTAAAAAGTTAGTGGCTATTTTCAGAGAAAGTTATAATTACCCCATAGAAAACTAGACGTGTTCTTTCTAACATCTAACCCGGATACTGATCCGTCATCCCTCCCACTCACCACAAGGTATCCACCTCTAGTGTTGGCTAAAGATGCCTTCCTTTCCAATTGCAAGAGGATAGGGATGGTTGAAATAAGTGACGATGTCATCAGGGAAGCGCAGGATTTGGTCTTTAGGATCAGGATTAAAACCTTAATACCATAGCTCACAACGAGCTTATTTTCCCGGTTACCTATTATGTGGCAGGATAAGGGGACGAACAAAATGAAACAGACTTCATCGAAGGTTAAAAATCTGGACTAAGATAGTTTCTGACTTCTTTTTCTAGAAACCTTTTCACTTCTGGAGGGGAAGGCTGCTTTTCTCCTATAAATTCGATTTCAAAATCATCTAAGTCATCAAAATAGGTTAACTGTTGTAAGAAAAGCTTTTCGGAGAACCCACCCTCAAAGCGCCTCTGGGCTTCTTTGATAATTTGTTTTAGAGAAAATCCGTATTGGAGCAAGAAATAAATATCAACATAATCCCTGTATGCCGGTCTTCTGCCCAGAAGATAGGCCTTGTGGGAGGCGAGGTCCTTTATGTCGAAAAGCGGTAGTGGCAGGGTCGTTATTAATGAGTGTAACGGTGGGAAAGGGAAGTGTAAAAAGGTAATTTTTACTTGATCGTGGGTAAAGAAAGTAAGTTCGCCGCTGGTATCATTTAGAATTTGTATTTTTTTCTTACCAAAAGTTGCCAACACCTGCTGTTTTACTTTTGAGCTAATTGGACGCTCCGTTAAAAGGTCAAAATCATAAGATTTTCGGTGTCCTAACTGTAGGGCCAGGGCAGTTCCACCACCCAAGACCGCCACTTTACCAAACGCAGAAAGCTTTTGAAAGATTTCTTTTCTTTTAGGGTCGAGTAATTGGTCCAAAAACATTTTTGATATAGCGCTCCTTAGAAAGTCTGGCATCTTCAATTTGGAGAATATATTTTTGGAGGAAGTTCAATCCTGGGGGAGAATAGAGCGGCTGGGGTTGTTTAAGAAAAATGTGGCGGACTTCTTCGGGCGAATATATGTTAAAAAGAAGTTTAATATCACTAAGGGTACCAAAGGCAAGAGTTTGGTGGATAATGTAGGCCTTGTCTTTTACAATATCAAGTTTCTCAAAATTAGCCGACCAAAATAGCTTTTTTAGTTTTTCCAGGGAGGGTTTCTTATTCTCCATACTACCTATTATATTGCTTTCTTGCCTTTTTGGCCAATGAGGGTTTGGATCGGCATCTGGGGAGCTAGTGGAGTTTCTCTGTGCCAGAACCACGACCTGTCCTCTTAGCGGAAGCTGTGTCTAGTCATTGTGGGCCTGATCCTTCTCATGGGTACCGACCTGGCTCCTCTCTTCAGGAAGACCGGGGAGATGGCCGGTCTCTCCTTTCCAGAGAGCTATGGGGAGGTCTTGAGCCTGGAAGCCGGCTCTCAGGAGGAGCCCTGGCTGCTTGGGCGGGTGATCGGGCCGGTCAATGTTCCCTAATCTGCAAGAGTCCAAGACCACTCTGAGGTTTTGAATCAGAAACTACTTTCCTCATGTGCTGTGCTACAATGGATCTTGGCTATGAAGATACTTTATGTGGCCCTCAATCAAAGCTATAAAGCCAAACACGCCGGCTTTACCCATGTCTATAATGTGGCCCGGGCTTTTCAAAAAAGAGGTCATGAGGTCCAGGTGGCGCTGAAGCCGGGAGGAGCTGACAGAAAGAAGGGAGCCACTTTTCAGGAGGACGGCCTGGTCTACCATCTGGAAGATTGGTCTGCCTTAATTGTGAATCTGCCCAGGTTCATAATTTCTTTTATCTCTGCCTTAGGAAAAGTTAGAAGATGGAAAAAGGAGTGTGGCCTGGATTTGATTTATGAGAGGTATGAGCTGACCAGGACTCATTTTGGAATTATCGGTAAGCTCCTGGGCATCCCTACCCTTTTGGAGGTTAACATCCCCATCCTGGAGGTTAGATTTG
This sequence comes from Candidatus Hakubella thermalkaliphila, assembly GCF_013281975.1. Classification (GTDB taxonomy): domain Bacteria; phylum Actinomycetota; class Humimicrobiia; order Hakubellales; family Hakubellaceae; genus Hakubella; species Hakubella thermalkaliphila. Next base: position 13,948 of record NZ_BLRZ01000014.1, read on the forward strand.
GTAAAAAGAAAGTTCTCTATAAAATCCTGAAAATCTTTCAAAAGGCTCACTTTAGTCTTTACCAGGGCTTAATAACTCAGACCGAATCTTTAAAAAACATATTGCAAGACGATTTTAAAAAGGAGATAGTAGTAGTTCCCAACGGGGCAGACCCCCAACTTTTTAAGCCTCAACCAGGGTCTGATGAGAAAAGAGCGGATCTTGGGTTAGGCCAGGAAGAGAGAGTGATCGGCTTTGTGGGCTCTTTTATGCCCTGGCATGGTCTTCAGGATCTGGTAGATGCTTTTGAAATAGTATGTCAGAAAGATAACTCGGTCAGGCTGCTGGTAATAGGGGGGAGCAGAGACCAGATAGGACAGCTCATAGAAGGCAACCGAGATAAACGAGCTCTAAAAAAGATAATCTTCTTAGGAGAGATAGACTACCCCCTTATACCCGCCTATTTAGATCTCTGCCAGGTGTTAGTGGCCCCTTTTAACACCAAAAGAGATGAGGGCAGAAGGAAGTTATACGATAAATATGGGTTTTGGTGGTGCCCCATAAAGTTATTCGAGTACATGGCCATGGCCAGGCCTGTGGTGGTCTCAGATGTAGGAGAGATCACCGCCTATTTAGATGGAGCGGGGTTGACATATCGAGAGGGGGATACCAGGGGATTGGCAGAAAGCATACTCAGACTGCTGAATAACTTAGAGGAGTCATCCAGGATGGGAGAGAGGGGGAGAAGGCTGATCCTGGAGAAGTATAGTTGGGAGCTTCATGCCCGAAGGATTGAGCAGATACTCACCGCGCTGGCATAGGCCAGCTCGAGGTGTAGATCCGCTGAGAAAAAATAGAAAGTACTTTCCTCATGTGCCATACTACAATCGGTCTTAAGCTATGAAGAGGTTGCCGTGAGGATTCTTCATCTAATTTACGATGACCTGGATAATCCCTGGTGTGGAGGGGGTGGGAGTCAAAGATGTTGGGAGATCAACCGTAGATTAGCGAGACACCACCAGATTACCATAGCCACGGGTAACTTTCCCGGAGCAAAGGATGAGGAGAAAAATGGGCTGCGCTTCATCCGGGTGGGCTCCGCAAAGAACTATCTTCTGAGCCGGCTCAGCTATACTTTTGGAGCCCGCTATGTGATCCAGAAAGAAGACTTCGACCTTCTAATAGACAGCTTTTCTGCTTTTGCCCCTACTTTTTCTTCTTTTTTCACCGACAAACCCAAAATCCTAAATTTTTATCACCTCCTGGGAAGCCATGCTTTGATAAAATATCCGCTCTTGGGGTTTTTCCCCTTTTGGGCAGAAAGATATGCCAGCCGGTCTTATAAAAATATAGTGGTGATCTCTAAGAGCGTCCAGGAACTCCTGGAGACAAAATTTAAGAAGGAGCGTGTTTATTTCAGCCCCACCGGTTTTGATAGTAGCCTGCTAGATCTGCCGGTGGGGGAAGAAAACTACCTCTTGTATTTGGGGCGTCTAGATATATATATGAAAGGGTTAGATCTTCTCCTGGAGGCCTTCTCTAGCCTGTCTCCCAGGTATCCTCATCTTAAGCTGATCCTGGCCGGAAAGAGTCAAAAAAGAGATGCCAGAGCGCTGGCCCAACTGGCTTTACAAAATCAGATTTCGGACCAGATAGAAATTTTAATCAATCTGGATGAGGAGCAAAAGAAAAGGCTCCTTTCGGGATGCCTCTTTTTTTGTATGCCCTCCCGTTTCGAGGGTTGGGGCATTTCAGCTATGGAAGCTGCTGCTTGCGGAAAAGCGGTGGTGGGAAGCGATATTCCTGGCCTCCGGGAAGCTATCCTTCAGGAGAAAACGGGTATTCTGGTCAGACCCAGCGATCCAGAAGCTCTCAGCCAGGCCATGCTAAGATTGCTAGAAGATGCTGAGTTCAGGAAAGAGCTTGGGTTGAGAGCTAAGGAGCGAGCCAGAGAGTTCAGTTGGGATGCCATAGCCAGAGAGATGGAGAGATATTACCAAAGGGTACTCTCAGAGCAATAACTCTTGCCAGGTAGTCGGTTACCTCCACCGTGGAGAGGTGCCTGGCGATTTAGCGACCGGATTGGCCTTGAGTGGAGTGCTGAGGCCTCCACGGGTTTCAAAGTGGAGGATGCTGACCTGAGGTGGAGCTAACCAATTACCCCCCAACTCTTATAAGCTTGATTTTCTCTATCGGCACCGACCTGCCCCCTCTTTACGGAGAGGGGGATGACGGTGGGTCTCTCCTTTTCTGTGTTAGAATAGTTCCATGCCCAAGATAGCTTTCTTTACTGCTTTTAACTGTGGTATCCCTGAAGTCGAGAGTTTTCAGAAAGAGATACTGCCTGACATTTTGGCTGAGTTTGATGTGGACCTCTTCACCACTGATCTTTCTATCCCCCTTCCCCCAGAGCTGGAGGATCGGGCCAATGTATATTCCTACAGGGATTTTGTTCCCATATCATCCTTCAAAGAATATGATCTTCTTCTGTATCAACTAGCTGGCTGTCCTGAGTTTGAGCTTGTCTATGATAGTTGTCTTCAATTCCCGGGCCTTATCCTCTTAGAAAGCTTCAACTTGAGCGAAATGTTGGTAAGGAAATGGCTTTCTTTAAAAGAAAAAGAAAAATTCAGAGGGGAGATGGAGAAGTGCAGTGGCCTCAAAGGTAAATTAGTGGCTGATGATATTCTGGCAGGCCGCTTTGACTCCTATCGAACTAATCTCATAAAATATCCTCTCCTGGAAAGAGTAATTAATCTCAGTCTGGGAATAATCGTCCGGAACCGGTTTGTCTTTAACTTTATCAGGAGAAAAAGAGAGGACATCCCGCTGTTTCTGATTCCCCATAGAGTTAATGTTCTGGAGAGGTCACAACGCTCTCAGGAAGAACCGGATACTCTTGTAGGTGATCCCTCACGGATTGCTGAAGTATTAAAAGGGGAGAAAGATTTCGTTGTTTTTGTGCATGGCCATACTCAAGAGCCTGGATCTGCTGAGTCTATGATAGGCGCTTTCGAAAGACTGCTAGATTTTTTCCCTCAATCTGCTTTGATAATCCAGCCCAGCGAGCTATCTAAGGTGGAGAAGGCTTTTGAAAAAAATAAGCACAAGGAAAATATTTTTATGTTACCCGGGATGGACCCCTTTACCATTCCTGGGTTGGTAAATCGCCTGGACCTGATCGTGGACATAAATCTTCCTTATTGCGGTGAAGTTTCCCTGCTTACTCTTAAACTTATGGCCCAGGGAAAACCCACTCTCTTTTTCGACAGAGGCGCTTATCGGGAAATTCCTCAGCACTGTGCCATTAAAATTAACCCTGAGCTTGATTTTAGGAGCCGGATAAATTATTTTCTGCAGCTTTTTGCTCATAACCGGAGGCTGGCTAAAGCGGTGGGCCAGGCAGGCAGCAGGTATGTGGAGCAGCAGTTTTCCGGCCAGGGTGGCAGTGACGCCTATCTCAGTTTACTTAGAGATTACTTTAGTAGTAGACAGATGTGGAAAGAAGTAGGGCAGGAGTCCCGGGAGGTTATCGGAGAGAAGGTCAGAGAACAGGCCAGGGCTGGGCCGAAGAGAGATGCTATTCAAGTTGATCCTGAGCTATCAGATTTTGCAATATCTCTCTATCGGGAATTAAAGTTTCTGGGTTTTGCTGGAGATGATAGTTTGGTGGAGGACATTCTTGAGGCTGCAGCCGAGGTGGCTTTGTAGCTTCGTCCTCTTAGACAGTACATCAGGGATTCCTTCTGGCGCGGACTCTGCGCAGCAAGGCATAGATGCGGTAGGGAAGGGTGCGGTGGTATCTATCCAAAGTTGCTTCTAGCTCTCTTATCCTGGATCGGGTCTCCTCCAGTTCCTTATCCCTCAGCTCTATCACTGATTTCATCTGTTTGATCTCCGGGTCTTTGTTGTGGATCAACCTGTCCTTATCCCTAAGTACGTCCTCCAGGTGGGAGATGTGGGAGTCCCTTTCCTTTTCAAAGCCTATCCTTTGGCCCTGGTCAGGGGCCAGGTAGGGGTTATTTACCCAGGCCCGCAAGGGTTCGGTGGTCCTGGCGTAGCTGAGATTATGGCAAGCAAACTCTCTACCTGACTCTCCTTGTTGCCTGACTTTTTCTCTGTGGTTGGCCATCCAGATTATCTGATCTTGCAGTCCAGCAGCATCTCCCGGTCGGAAGGTAAAGCAGACTCCCTCTCGTTCCAGGATCTGAATGCTCTCACAGACCCTGGTAGAGAGAATAGGCAGACCTGCCCATAGCCATTCCATAACTCTCATTTTGCTGCCCAGCTTCACTTCATAGATATCCTGATCAATATTGATGCCCACATCGGCCTCCAGGTAGTAGCTCCTGGCCTCCTCTATCGGTAGCCAGCCTTTCATAATAAAGTTGGCCGAGCAGGAAGAGTTTCGGATTAAGTCCAAGAAATGGAAATAGGTCACCTCATCCTGTCCCTTGATCTCTCCTCCAGTGGAGAGAAACTTTATTTTGGGATTAGTCTTCATAGCTCCCTCCAGAGCCCTAAAGAGGGTGTCCACATCAGCCCAGGTATTGTAGCCCCCGCTCCAAAGAACCACAAAGTCGTCCCGGGCTACCTCTGTGCCCCGAAGGGCGGCCCTGTTGTAGGCCAGTGGCGTTTCTGGAATAGCTTCAAAGATAACGTGAACAAAGTTGTATCCATTAGTGTACTGATTCAGGCGTCCCCGGGCCCCCAGCTCACCAATCACAGCATAAAGCTGGGGAGTGGAGACACAGGAGAAGACATCCCCCTTGTCAATGACATGCCTTTCCTGGTTCCAGTAGTTGTAAAGAAACTGATCATCCTTGTCTACGGCGGCTTTGGCCTGGGCTTCGGCCATGGCGTGGCCGTGCAGATCAGCCCAGAAAGGTTTTTTGTCCTTCAGGCGGGCTGCCTGATAGCAGGGCAAGAGGTTAGTGGCCACCAGACAATCTGGGTCAAACTCCTCCACGATATGGTGTATGATCTGGGGATCAGTGAAGGTAGTAAAATCAAGGGAGTAGTAGAGAAAAGGCCTTTCTTTCTTAATTAGTGGTTCTAGCTCCTGAACAGCAAAGGCCTGCGGGACCCTCAGGCAGACCAGGCAGACCTCATGTCCATCATCCAGAAGAGGTTTGGTGAGTTGCCAGGTGCGCAGGCCCAGGGCCGAGAGGTAGTTGGTCTTTTCAAAGGGGAGGGGGTTGTTGCCCAGGATAAGCACTTTGGTCATAGTCTACCTCGCAGAGTTCTCTTACACCGCCCAGGCAGGAATTAGATAACTCTGGTCTTTCTAAAATCAAAATAATCAACTACTGGCTTGAAGTCTAGATACTCACCAGGATTTGTTCTTCATAATCTACCCGAAATTTGGGATCTCTTTGATCCAGAATCTTGCCTTTTACGATGCCATCATATTGAAAGTCAAGCGGTGTTTGCTGCAAGAAAACCAGGTCTAATTCCTTTTCTAAGGTCGTGGGGAAAATATCAGCAAAGACATCATATAGTTCAGTGTAGGTTTTCCTACGCATTCTGAAATCATCCAAGATTTTTCGATCAAAGAAAACAATTCCGATATCGATATCACTCAAAGGAGTTTGGATCCCTAGAGTTTGAGAGCCAAAGATGTAAACCAAACCAACTTTTAGTCGCTCGAGTTCCTGAGCTGGAAGCTTTATCCTGGTCATCGTCTCACCAGAGACCATTATACCTGTTTTGGCAGGGAAACGAAATCGAACCAGCTCCTTTACGGCCTATCTCTATGTTGGTTTGTTGGTTGCAGCCGTCAGCTAATGTATAATAGGGTGGAAATAACGGGTGGGAGAAAACCCTTTCTAAAAGTTGGACAAAGGAGTTTTTATGGTGCAAAACTATGCACTGCCCAGAGTGTCGGTTATCATTCCCAATCTGAATGGGCGAGAATATCTCAAGGACTGTCTGGACAGTCTTTATGTCCTTAACTACGATCTGGACCAGATAGAGATCATAGTGGTGGATAACGGGTCCACCGATGGGTCAGTAGAGTTTGTTCAGAAGTCCTATCCTCAGGTAATGCTCATTCCCAATAAAGAGAACATCGGCTTTGCTCCGGCCAACAACCTGGGAGCACGCCAGGCCTGGGGAGAGTATGTGGCTTTTCTCAACAATGATACCCGGGTGGATGCGGACTGGCTGAAGGAGCTGGTGGACGCCATATACCTGGATGATGAGGTGGTCTGTTGTGGTTCCCGGGTGTTGAGCTGGGATGGGAAGACTATCGATTTCGTGGGCAGCATGCTTAACTTCGAGGGCAAAGGCTTTCAGATAGATTATGGAAAGCCAGTTCGAGAAGGAGAGCACGACGTCCCCCGCTACTATCTCTTCGTAAATGGTGGAGCCATGCTGGTGCGCCGGGATGTGTTTCTGGATGTGGGGGGCTTTGATGAGGACTTCTTTGCCTACTATGAGGATGTGGATTTTGGGTGGAGGCTGTGGGTCATGGGGTATAAGGTGCTGTGGAACCCCAAATCTGTTGTTTATCACCGACATCATGGCACTTCCGATCGCTTTGGAGGCGAGAAGCGGCGCTTCCATATGGAGCAGAACGCTCTCTATGCTATATATAAAAACTACGATGATGATAACCTGGGTCGGATCCTGGCTTCCTCCTTGCTAACCCAGCTTAACCGGGTCTTTGTCAGCTCTGATCTTTCTCCGGAAAGCTACCGGTTTAACTATAAGGGTGAAGTTCAGGATTATGAAAGGATACCCCGGGAGGCTGCTTCCTCCCTGATGGCGGCTCGAGAGTTTATAATTAACCTGGACCGCCTGATGGTTAAGCGGCAGCAGGTGCAGAGCAGAAGGAAACGCTCCGATAAGACCATCCTTAATTATTTCAAGGGTGAGTTTCTGGCCATATCTCCCAGCCCGGAGTACCAGGAAGCTCAGATCAAGATTCTGAAAGCTCTGGGGATATATGATGTTTTTAGTAAAGAGGGAAGGCAGAATCTCTTGATCCTGGCCAAAGAGAATATAGGTAGACAGTTAGCCGGTCCAGGTATGCGGGTGTGGAATCTGGCCTCGGTCCTGAGCGAGTATGCCAACGTCAAGCTGGCTGTGCCAGGCAAGGTGGAGGTCAAATCCACCGAGTTCGAGGTGGTAAGTTACGATAAAGAGAGCTTGAGGGATCTGGCATACGCCGCCGATATAATCTACGCGGGCGGCACCACTTTCGTATTCCATCCAGTCCTAAAGGAAATCAATAAACCCCTGATTATCGATATCTATGATCCTTTTAACCTTTCCTCTCTGATCGAATATCGAGATCATCCTATGGATGAACAACTTAAGACCAACACTTCGGTAAGGGACGCCATAAACCAACAACTTTACTATGGTGACTTCTTCATCTGCGCCAGCGAGAAGCAGCGGGACTATTGGCTGGGAATGCTCTCCGCCCTGGGCAGGGTGAATCCTTATACCTTTGGTGAAGATCCCACTTTGAGAAAACTGATAGATGTGGTTCCCTTCGGCCTTCCCACCAAGCGACCCTTGCACTCCCGACGGGCACTGAAAGGAGTAGTGCCGGGGATCGAGGCCGATGATTTTGTGCTTTTGTGGGGAGGAGGTATTTACAACTGGCTTGATCCCCGAGTTCTGATAAAGGCCATGACCAAAATCTGGGAGATTCGGCCGGATATTAAGCTTTTCTTTCTGGGAGTCAAACACCCCAACCCTCAGGTGAAGGAGCTGGCTATGGTGAATGAGACCGTCTCTCTGGCTAAAAGCCTGGGCATATATGAGAAGAATGTGTTTCTTAACTTTGGATGGGTGGAATACGAGGACCGGCAGAATTATCTTCTGGAGTCAGATGTGGGAGTGATATCCCATCCTGAGCACATCGAGACCCGCTTTGCCTTCCGCACCCGGGTTCTGGACTACATCTGGGCCCACCTTCCTATTATCACCACTAAAGGAGACTCACTGAGCGACCTGGTGGAGGAGGAGGGCCTGGGCCTGGCGGTGAAGGAAACCGATGTAGAGGCCATGGTGGAGGCCATATTGAGGATGGCCAGCGATAAGGAATTTTATCAGAGCTGTGTCCAGAATCTGGAGCGGGTGGAGCCCTGCTTCAGATGGAATGAGGTGAGCAAGCCCCTTATTCGTTTCCTGCAGGATCCCCGCATCTCCGCCTCCAAGAAAAAGCATCTTGCCTCGGGTCAGGAGGAGATACCTCGGCCGATGGCGAAAGTGGGGCAAAGAAAAGGGTTTTCTTATTATGTAAGGAGGTTGTTTTATCATTTGCGCCGCAGTGGCTGGCGAAAGACCGGGGAGTATGTGGCCAATGTGGTGAGAGGGAGATAATATTCTTTGGAATAGTCAGGTAGGTCCATGAAAGTATCTATCATCATTCCGCTCTACAACGAGGAGCACACTATACTGGAGGTTCTGGATAGGGTTAAGGCTGTTGATTGCCGGGAAGTCTCTTACGGCTCTTGGGGCTGGCAGAGGAAAAAGGGATCCCAGTCCTTCTCTTGGGGGGAGGAAGTCAGCTTTCTCTTATCTGTCCCATCAATGTTCATAATTATAATGTCGTCGCTGTCCCTTATGCCTGCCGCATAGACTATGTATTTACCGTCAGGGGAAAAGGCAGGATGAGAGTCTTTTTCTTCAGGGTTATCGGTAAGCTGGACGATGTTGGATCCATCATAGTCCATGATGAAGATCTCCTGGTGCTGGCGACCACCACCTCCTGCATATCCCACATAGACGATCTTCTTTCCATCAGGCGAGATGGCAGGCATTCTCTTGCGGCTCCCAGCATTGGCTATCTTTCTCAGGTTACCGCCGGCAAAATCGATAATGTAAAGGTCCTCACCTCCTACCGGGCCGGACTCGAAGACAATCTCTTCCTTGAAAGGGTGAGCGGCAGGGTGCCAGGAGTCACCCCCGGCGGTGAAAGTGAGTCTTTGGACATCCTGGCCATCGGCGTTCATGCGGTATGTCTCCCAGTGCCCCTCCCGGTCGGATTAGAAGAAGATAAATCTTCCATCGAAGGACCAGGTGACATTGGCGTCCTGCCGGGGATGAGTGGTAAGGCGAGTTATCTCTGATCCGTCCGGATTCATGACAAAGATGTCCCAGAGGCCATCAGGGGTGGTAGAGGTGTAGGCTATCTTGGTTCCATCGGGAGATGGAACCGGATAGATGTCTTCTACCTGGTTGTAGGTGAGCCGGATGAGGTCGGACCCGTCAGGGTTCATGCTATAGATCTCTGCACCTGCACCCTGGCCAATGGCAAAAATGATTCTCACCTCAGAGCATTCTCGTATCTGCGGCTCCTCCGTAATAACAGGGGGAGTCTAACCCTCGCCAGGAGAAGGCTCACCAACAGTTGTTTCTTCCTCGCCGGTATCTGCTACTCCTCCCAGGCCCAAAAGGTTCAACTGCAGAGCTACTGCAGAGAAGAGGATGGAAAGGCCGACCAGGAAAAGGACGGCCAGAATCACGCCCAGGTTTTTCCTATCTCACCCTCCCTGGCCAACATTATGCCAGAAGTGGAAGTGAAAGACAAGGATTTCGAGTACATTTCTGATGATATCAACGAATTACGATTTGGAGTACATTTTCCAGTATAAATTGGTTCTGCCTCCTCTTTTGAAGTAACCATCCCATAATCGGGGGCACCCATCTCAATAACCATTGAGTACCGATTTATGTCCCATCGATAAGGACTTTTGTCTTGCTCATTTTAAATGGGCGAATTGACCCCCGCTTTTGGAACGGTTACCTTTGAAATAACTCTTCACCTTTTCTACCCTTTCTGGGTCTCACCCTGGGCAGATTTTTTATGTTTCCATCCCAGGTAGGTGAGCAGAGCCAGGGCCGCACCCAGGGAGAGAGCCGAGACAGTCACTCCGATCATAAGGTCGCGGGGGCGGTATACTATACGGACCAGGTGTTCTCCAGGAGGGAGATAGAGGGCCCTGAAGTTGTAATTTGCCCGCAGCAGCTTCTCCTCCTGACCATTTACAAAGGCCTGCCAGTCGGGATGGTAGGAGTCCAGCACCACCAGATAGCTCTCCTGCTCAGGCCTGGCTCTGAGGATGATCTCATTTTGTCTATATTTGACTATTTCCACCTCTGGAGGCATTGGAGGGGAAGAGGTAAGCGACCCACCCTGGCCCAAGGTTTTTCCCTTTTCTAGAATGACCTCTTGCTGGAGTTGGAAGGTTGGGTCATAGAAGAGAGTCTCCAGGATTTTCCTGTCCTCCGGGATGATCCGGGAACGATAGACCAGAAAAGCCCGAGGTTGTTCCTCCAGGTAACGGTAAACTTTGATCTCCCGGTCGTAGGCCAGGGCCAGGGAGTCGATCCAGCCCGGGGGGACAATCATGGGATTGCCCCAGCCGGGAGAGTCATTCTGGTCATTGGCGCCAGCTTCGGTCACCAGGGTCAAGATTACCTCCTGCCCTACCCAGGGGGAGAGATCTTCCATCTGGCGGTACCAGCGCCGATCGGCCTGGTTATTGATAGGATCTATGTGTTGGACGAAGATCTCCGTTTTTCCAACTTTCTCTACCTGATCCAGGTCTGTCTGGCCTTCCCCTGGATTGCCCTCCTCTTGAGGACTCTCCTCCTCTACTGGCTGCAGCAGGATGCGGTAGATGACACCGTCTCCTTCTTCCTCATTCCAGGTCGCGGGATCAGTAGAGAGGTAGAAGATGAGCTGAGCCGGGAAGTCTGGCAGGCGGGTTCGGAAGGAGATAGTAGAGTTAGGGGAGGTGAGGATCATAGGGATATGGTGTTCCTGGAAGCGCCAGTTGCCCGGCTTCACCATCTCAGGCTGGTCGGTCTGGACCTGAGCTTCCTCCAACTGGTCTACGAAATAGCCCCGGGAGGTAAGGTAGGAGTCGCTGAAGATGAAGCGGATGTTCAGCAACTGAAGAAGGCGGGGATAGAGCTGGTCAATGCGCATCTTGCCGTTGATGGCGATGCTGCCTTTCCCCTGGGTGAAAGCGATAAAGTCGGCGTATCTTTGCGGAAGTATGGGGTCGTAGCCCTCGGCATCCTGAAGGGAATAGACCCAGGCGGAGTTAGAGGGGAGGGCATGGCCGATGCCCAGGACCCGGAAGATTCCGGGATCCTCTTTCACCATCTCCAGACCGGGGGTGGAGAAATAGATCTGATCGGGAGGACTGGTGGTATTGTAGTCGATGCCGAAGGCAAAAAGGTCAGCGATGGTCAAAAGGGGAAAGAAGGCCAGGAGAGTCCATTTCAGGACCGGTCCCCTCAGCCCTCTGTGCCCAAGACTGACCAGAGAGGTGGCTTTTAATTTAGACTTGCCTTGCTTCACTTGTCTGGATCTGACCCAAAGGCCATAGGCCAATAGGACCAGGACAGAGGCGCTCAAAAAGATAACAAAGTGGAGCAAAGGGCGGTCGCTCAGGAGAGGCAGCCAGCTCTCCAGGTGGCGGAGACTTAAGGGAAGACCTTCCACCCGGTGGAAGGTCCAGACAGCCGCTCCACTTAATAGAGCTGCCAGGAAGATAGTGGTTAAAGTTAAACGAAGCATGCCAGGGCTGGTTCGGCGATTCATATGCGGGATGGCAGTGTTTGGACTACTGGCGGATGAGTCAGGATTTCCTTTTGGCTGGGGCTTCAGCAGGCTGTAGTTTGTGCTCCGGTTCTGGCCAGTCCAGCTCTCCAGGTAGCTGAGGCCAAAGCCGGCCAGAAGGCTTAAGCTTATAGGGAGGAGAGCCAGGATGCGCAGTATATTTCCCTTGTCGAAGAAGGGGATAGTGTTGGCCAGGGCGTCCTCCAGGGGTGTCCCGGCTGCCACCAGGATGACCACCAGGCCCAGGAGAAAGGCGTAGAGCACCTCTTTTCGGCGGATTTGGAAAGTGGCCAGGGCGGCAAGAAAGAGAGGAAGAAGACCGACGTACCTGACTGTTTCAGTGAAATTGCCACGGATCAGACCCCCACCTCCAATGAGAGCCCTATAAAGGG
>NZ_BLRZ01000015.1 GCF_013281975.1 Candidatus Hakubella thermalkaliphila
GTCCTGAATACTCCGCCGTCTTCCAGCTCAGCCATCTGGCTCTTCAGCTCGACAGGACCCATTGCCGGAAGCTGCCCGATAAGGGACGGCGCAAACGAGCCCTGCTGGAGGGAAAGTACCTCCGCGGCGATAAGCTTCATGATAAGGGCAAAGTAGGTGTGCACTGCGAACAGGGCATATCTTAAACCGGCTTCTTTAGGCAGCCCGTAACCTCTGGCCAGCTCGGGTACGTCCTTTTCGGCCCTGACAGTTTCCTCTCCGTATACCACGCCAAAGGTGTATTCCCATTGATTGAAAAGGGCTTTGACTAGCCCCGAATCTGTGCTGGTGAGGGCTTGATAGAATGCTCCTACCAGAGCCTGAGCGGGCTGGCTCCCTGGTCCAAATTCTTCCGCCAGAGGTTCTGGGCTGAGGGGTCTCCGGCGGAGGGCACTAAGGTATCGGAACAGCTCTTCCAAGCTTTCTGAGGTCACTGGATAAGGTCCTAGAAGCTGAAAGCCGCCTTCTGCCTTCTCTGCATTAAAAAGGGATAGCTGCCGCTTCACCCTAAGAGGACGGGCATGGGTTAGCTCAGCAGGCCAATACCGCAGGAAGAAGATCAATTTGCCATCGATACAAACCCCTGCAACTCGTTTAAGAGCTTCTTCAGTGGCATCATCTGATGCTTTCTCAAGGTATCTGGCTAGTTGTTTTGCAGCCCGGTTTATGTTGTCTTCACCGGCTAGCTCGCCGGGCTTTTTATATTCAATAGTTAAATGGCCGTAGACTGCATCCCTGCGTCCCCGAAAGCCTGTCTGCTTTTCGTATTCCGGTTGTACCTCAATACCGTCTTGTACACCCAACCTCTCTCTGATTAAGGGTTCCACTCCCATTTTGAGGTCTTCTTCTGTACGAGCTCGGGCCGCTATTTCAGAAATCTTTTGGGCAAGCTCTTTCACACCAGTACTCTTACCTCCTTTTGGTAGAGCTCTTATGCTTTATCTCGGTTTAGAATTAAAGGCGATCCAGGTAAATCAAGTCCACGCTCTCACCGGAGATATGATCCCCCATTATGCCCAGGTTGTCGCGAAATAGAGTTTGTTTTTCCATGGTTCGGTCATGGCCATTCCTCCTTAGGCGCTTGTTACTCAATGCTGTTCCTTCCAATGATCAAAAAAATGCGGGTCGTGTGCTAAGAGTCGGTCCCTTGCTCGCCGCTGCATTTCACGGGTGAAAAAATGCCGAAATTCAGGTAAGAGAACATGTGCTTCTACGGTGAGAGATAGACATCCACATTCCCACAGTTTAGTAAACCCATATTGAATATCATCAGAGAGCAGCAATTTTTTGGCTGTCTCTACGCCTCCGAAATCAGTTACCATCTGCAGAAAGCGTATAGCATTATACTCACACTCAGCCTTCGCTCGTCGGTATATCTCCAGCATCGCCTCCTGAAATGCTGCTTCCTTCGCCTTCAAATCAGTCATAACCTCACCCTCACTTAAACAGCTTCCTAAAAGCCCTCCCTGTAGCCTTACCAGCTACCCTCCTGGCTATCCTCTTGCCCTCCTTACCCTTCTGTACTGCACCCACGTCGCCCAGGAGCCGGGCCAGCCGGTAGAGAAAGCCGCGGGTTTTGCTTATACCCATGACCTGCCCTCCTTGCTGCTGAAGACGGGGGACTGCTGAGTTTGGCCACAAATTGGCCACAAATTTACTCTGAATCAAGTCCTTGTTACTAAAGTTTCCATCTCAATAGCCTCTGATTAGGTAAAACGTGGTGCCCGAGGTGGGAATCGAACCCACATGTCCTTGCGGACAACGGATTTTAAGTCCGTTGCGTCTGCCTATTCCGCCACTCGGGCAAGAAGTTTTTTAGGAGGTTTTGGTTAAGAGAATCTCTATCTCGAAAGTAACTATACCAATTAACCAGATAATTAGTCAACGCGTGCAATTTGAAAACGAGATGGACCAGGTAAACTACTTCCCCGACTGAGTTCGAGGGCTATTCCGTCCAGGATGTCTTTTTCGCTAACTACCAGCTCATCCATCCCTAACATTTCCATGATAGCCAGAACTACCCCTGTTCCTCCTACCATCACATCCGCCCTTTTTCTCTCCAGTCCTACTACCTTCTTTCTTTGAGCGATGGGGAGACTGACTAGACGGTAGAATATCTTTCGGATCTCTTCCCGGCTCAGCCGCGAGAGATGGATCTTGTCGGGATCGTATTTCGGTAACCCCATATTGATGGCCGAGAGATTGGTTATGGTCCCTGCGGTTCCCATCATAAGATTGAACCCGATGGCTTTGGCTCTCTGCACCACATCTTTGAGTGTTCCCGTAATATGCTCCATCATTCTGGCAATTTCTTCTCCCGTAGGAGGATCGCTCTTTAGAAACCTCTCTGACATGCGCACACATCCCACATCTTTGCTGGCCGAGAGCCTGATGCCTCCTTCATCTCCCAAAATGAATTCGGTACTCCCCCCTCCCACATCCACTACCAGAATGCCGTCCTCGAGTCTTTCTCCCATTTCGGAGGTAGCCCCCAGGAAGCTCAGCTGAGCCTCCTCCTGGCCCGAGATAATGTCCACCTTTACTCCGCTGCTCTCATATATCTTTTGGATAAACCAATCCCGATTGGCAGCATCTCTCACCGCGCTGGTAGCTACAGCCCGATAACGCCCCACTCCATATTCGGTCATTAGCTCCTTATACCTGGAAAGAGCCCGCGCTGTCCTCTTCATAGCTGGTTCGGAGATAAACCTGTGTTTGTCCACCCCTTTTCCCAGACGGGTGATGCGGGTCAACCTCTTTCTGGTGAGGGTGCGCCCGTTCTCGACTTCAGCGATGAGCAGACGAGTGGAGTTAGTCCCCAGATCTAGAGCGCCGTAGAGCAAGTGTACCCCTTTCTTGCATCAAGAAGCCGATGTATAATCCTCCCGATAATGTTCTCCCCAGTTGCCAGAAAATGGGCATAATGGGCGTGGAGACACTTTATGCGGCTCAGGTTTTCCGAGCCTGCTATCCCTTTCTTCTCCAGGGAGCCAAACTTCTCTCTTATAGTAGAGTCAATGTATCTGTTTCTTAGACAGATGTAACTTTGGTTATCTTCTATTAACTGAGTTCCTAAGGAGACTTCCGAGGCTTCTTCTCTTATCTCCTGCTTCAAAGTCTCCAGTATTTCCACCTCATTCTTCTGGATACTGGAAAGCGGGGTAGAGACGGATTCTTCTATCCCAAGACTTCCCCTTGGAAGTTCGTTCCTCTTTCCTCCTCCCCCTTCATCTTTTGTCCCATCTACTATCGCCTGCAGTCTCCTGACCCATCCCGCACCTTCCAACCGGTCAATCTTCTTCTTAAGGAGGGGACAGGAAAGCCAGAGAAAGGTAGGAAAGGGAGACTTTCCCTCAATTATAGGATTGGTCAAGATGACCTCGGGAAGCCCATAGCGGCAGCGAGTCACCGCACCCAGAACCTGGTGGGGCGGGCGTCCGAGCTGGCATTGGATGACCCTCAGATCTAAGAGGCTTAATTCTCCAGGAACAAAGGTAGATTTTGCGGCATTGGACATTGGCCTTTTGGCATTGGTCATGTTCTTGATATAAGTCTGCTCAGGCAAACTTTCCAAAGAAGGTCTGGGCAATTATGCCGGCTATGGGAGGAAATATTAGTGTGGATAGGACTCTCACCAGAGTGACTTTTGGCCCTATCAAAGCTACGGCCAGAACTGCCATAATGATAGTTGCTACGTTCAATGTCTACCTCCATGTCTCGGCGTTAGTCACCCTCTTCATAGATGATTATAATGATTCTGTTCCGAAAAGAACAATAAGCTTCAAGAAAGCCAGACCCTGGCCTCGTAAGTGTAACGCCCATAGGTGAGTCACCACAACTGGCTTGACATTATGGATTATTACAGTATAATGTATCTAGACATGTTGTACTGGAGGTGTGTAGCATGTCCAGAGTTACAGCGCGCAGAACTCAGATCTATCTCACTGAGGAACAGTATCAGTATCTTCGAGAGAAAGCTGGTGATTACGGCAGTGTAGCTGGGGCAATCAGAAGTTTGATCGAGGAGAAAATGAGTGCCCCCCGTGACTACCAAAAAGATCCTTTCTACCAATGGGCTACTACGCCCGCTACTAGTGGCATCTCAGACCTGGGAAGTAATCATGATAAGTATATTTACGATGAGGAGAAAAGGTGAGGGCCGTATTTGTAGATACTTCCGCTCTTGTGGCCCTAAAAAACAAATCTAACACCAATCACCTTGAGGCTTCCCGTTGCTTCCAAGAGTTGCTAGCAACTGGCACCAGATTGATTACGACTAACTTTGTTTTTGACGAGACCTATACCCTCTTGCAGCGAAGGATGAATCATGAGGTAGCCGTGGAGTTCGGTAAAACCTTAAGAGCTAGTGAGATAATTCGCTACCTCAGAATAACTAAAGAGCTTGAAGACAAGGCCTGGGAGATAGCCGTCAAATACAAAGACAAAAGTTTCAGCTTCACCGATTGCACCAGTTTTGCAGTAATGGAGAGTTTAGGTATCAGGGAAGCCTTCGCCTTTGATGAGTGCTTCGGGCAATTTGGGCTTCAGGTAGTTCCGTAACTGCTATCAGACGAAGTATCAGTAAAGGGTAGAGAAACACCAAGAAAGTTATTCATCTATGACAATATAAGCTTTCTCCCCAGGCCTGACCATGCCGAACTGGCGGCGGGCTTCTCTTTCTACGTACTCATCGGTCTGATAGTTTATGATTTCTTCCTGAAGCTCCTGGTTTAAGGCCTTAGCTCTGGAGAACTCCTCCTCTGCTTGCTGTATTTCCTTTTGCTGCTCCAATGTGAGCCTGACCGGAGCAATGGATATAACCACAAAGAAGGCGGAGATGAGGAACAAGAGGATGGCGATGGAGATAGCTCTCAGCCTGGTTCTGCTTTTGATCTTATTTCTTTTGGTGCTCTTATCCCTCTTACCTCTGGATGAAGACATCTCAGCTTCCTCAATGGGTAATAGCGAAGACAGCCCATAACACTACGATCTTTGTCTATTCTCTCTTTTGTCTATTGTCTATTTCGCCGAAAATCTTTAATTTCCTTCTTTGGCCCTCCGAAAGAGACGCGTATTGAAGTGCATACTCATGTATCAAACAGCAGCTGACAGAGTTAAATCTGGTGCACTTTAATCAGGTTGGTGGTACCAGGAACATTGACCAGCACTCCGGCAGTAATGACCACCGTATCTCCCTTTTTGACCTGTCTGGCTTCCAGAGCCGCTGTAGCAGCTATATCCAGCATATCGTCGATATTGCGAGAAGGTCTGACCAGTAAAGGTGTGACGCCCCAGGAGAGCACCAACTGATTGACAACCTTAGGATCAGGGCTGCAGGCAATGATAGGAGAAGGGGGTCGATATTTGGATATCTGTCTGGCTGTATACCCGCTCTGGGTAGCAGTAATGATGGCAGCGGCCTGCAGATCCCTGGCTATCTCGCGGCAGGCGAAGCTGATGGCATCGGTCATGGTCCTGTGGGGCAGGCTGCTCTTCCTCTCCAAATCTTCTTTATAGTCCAGGATGGCCTCCGCACTTCTAATTATTTTATCCATAGTCTTCACAGCATCCACAGGATATTTGCCTATGGCGGTCTCTCCCGAAAGCATAGTGGCATCGGTCCAGTCAAATATAGCATTGGCTACGTCACTGGCCTCAGCCCGGGTAGGCCGGGGATTTCTGATCATGGAGTCCAGCATCTGGGTAGCCACTATGACCGGCCTCCCGGCTCTGATGCTCTCCTCTAAAATCTTTTTCTGAATTATGGGAACTTTTTCTGTAGCCATCTCTACCCCCAGATCTCCCCGAGCCACCATGACCGCATCGGCTGCCTCGATTATCTCATCGATATTGCGAACCGCCTCATGTTTTTCAATCTTGGCCACAATTTTAACTTCAAAGCCCTTTTCCCTGGCTGCATCCTTAAGAACTGCAATATCCTCCGCCTTTCGGACGAAGGACATGGCCACCCAGTCTACATCGTTATCCAGGGCGAAGAGTAGATCATCTATATCCTTATCGGTAACCGAGGAGATGCTCAAAGAGATATTAGGCAGGTTGACTCCCTTGTGAGATTCCAGAATGCCACCGGTGATGACTCTGCACTTAACTTCATCGTCCTTCTTCTCTTCAACTTCCAGCTCCAGAAGGCCGTCATCCAGAAGGATTTTGGCTCCTTTCCTCACGTCCTGGGCCAGATGGGGATAGGACAGAGAGATGAGGCCTTTGGTGCCTACCACCGGTCTGGAAGTAAGGACAACTTCCTCCCCTTCCCGAAGCAATACGCCTCCTGAGACCATCTCTCCGGTCCTGATTCGAGGGCCCTGGAGGTCGAACATGATGGCTACAACCTTGCTCATCTTCCGCGAAATGGACCTTATCCTCTCCATGTCCGCTCTAAAAGTATCATGGTCTCCGTGAGCTGCGTTGAGCCTGATCACATCCGCTCCAGCTCTAATTAGAGAGGTAAGCATCTCCGGACTGCGGCAGGCCGGACCTAATGTGCACACGATTTTAGTACGTCTCATGGATAACCTCGAACGTCTTTGCTCTTCATCCCCTGCCTGGGGTTAAAGATACATTTTCCTCTGAAAATACATCTTAATTTCATACTCCTTTGTGCCACCAGTGGCATGAGGGTTTCAAAGGAAAAGCCATGGTATCGGATTCATCGGCCGCTGCTGGATAATTTGTTAGGGGGTAGTCGGTTAGCTCCACCCGTGGAGAGGTGCTCGGCGGTTTGGCGACCGGATTGGCCTTAAGCGGAGTGCTGAGGCCTCCACAGATTTCAAACCGCTCGGGCGAGTGGAGGATGCTGAGCCGAGGTGGAGCAAAGGCACTACCCCCTTTATTGTTATTCCAGTCTCAGGTTATAAAAAGCCCTTCTCCCCAGATACCTGGCTTCATCTCCCAGCTCTTCCTCAATGCGCAGGAGCTGGTTGTATTTGGCTACCCGGTCTGTCCTGGAGGGGGCTCCAGTCTTGATCTGTCCGGTGCCGGTGGCCACAGCCAGGTCAGCTATGGTAGCGTCCTCGGTCTCACCGGAGCGATGGGAGATAATAGCGGTGTAGCTAGCTTGTTTGGCCATCTCAATGGCGGCCAAAGTCTCAGACAGGGTACCGATCTGGTTTAGTTTGACCAGGATGGAGTTGGCCACCCCCATCTCTATGCCCTTTTTCAGCCTTTCCGTGTTAGTGACAAAGAGATCGTCTCCTACCAGTTGAACTTTCTGGCCCAGCTTCTGGGTGAGGAGCTTCCAGCCCTCCCAGTCCTCCTCGGACAGACCGTCCTCGATGGAGATGATGGGATATCTCTCTACCAGATCAGCATAATATTCCACCATTTCCGGTGAAGACAGGACTTTCCCCTCACCTTTCAAATGATACTTACCTTCCTTATAGAACTCCGTGGCCGCCGGATCCAGAGCCAGATAAATATCCTGGCCAGCCTCGTATCCTGCCATCTCGACGGCCCTCAGGATGTACTTAAGGGCTTCTTCGTTAGACTTGAGGTTGGGGGCAAATCCTCCTTCATCCCCAACTGAGGTAGAAAGGCCATCTTTTTTCAACACCCCTTTCAGACAATGGAAGACCTCCACTCCCATGCGCAGAGCCTCCCGGAAGATGGGAGTGCCCAGAGGCATGATCATAAACTCCTGGATGTCTACGTTATTGTCGGCATGTTTGCCTCCGTTGAGAATGTTCATCATGGGGGCAGGGAGAATATGGGCATTAACCCCACCTATATATTTATAGAGGGGAAGGCCCACCGCCAGAGCAGCGGCCTTGGCCACTGAAAGGGAAACTCCCAGGATGGCATTAGCACCGAGATTGCTTTTGTTATCCGTGCCATCCAGCCCAATGAGCAGACTGTCAATGCTTTTCTGGTCCAGAGCATCCAGACATACCAGATTGGGGGCAATCTGCTCATTAATATTGGCCACGACTTTTCTGACCCCCTTGCCACTATACCTTTTCTCATCCCCATCCCGCAGCTCCACGGCCTCAAAGGCTCCTGTCGAGGCACCAGAGGGCACCGCCGCCCGGCCTATGGCACCGCACTCCAGGATAGTCTCCACTTCTACCGTGGGGTTACCGCGGGAGTCCAGGATTTCTCTGGCCCTGATCTCGGTAATGGTGGTGTCGCCTATTAGATCTGCCATTACTTCTTTCTCCTTTCATAATAAAGGCAATACTGGCATCCTCTCAAAAGGAGCCAGACTTCAGTATTTGGCCCCTCCTGCGAATCTAAATAGGACCGCAAATTGACCCAAAATCTGGTTTTTGTAGTTCCGCCAAAGTTGCCTTCCTATTGCTTTAAGCAAGTTCAAGGAGAAGACCCTTTGTAAAAAGTTCATAAATGGGAGAAAGTGCCTGGTTCTTTCTAGTCTAAAGATTCAATTATCAAAGAATAAATGAAAGACACATCCTCCCGGCGAGATTCTGAATCTTTTTCCCCAGGCCTATTAATCTTCAGCCTTGATCTTCGCCTCCTCCCACAGGAGGTCCTTTTCCTCCAGGGTCATTTCTTCAAGAGTCCTCCCCATCTCTTTGGCCCTTTTCTCCATGTAGTTAAATCTCCGGGTAAACTTTTTGCAGGTAGCCCTCAGAGCGTCCTCGGCATCCACCCCCAGATGCCTGGTGATGTTCACTATGGTGAAAAGGAAGTCTCCAATCTCCTCTCTGGCCAGCTTCTGGCCCGATTCCAAAGCCGTCTTTAGTTCCTGAACTTCCTCGTCCAGTTTTTGGAGGATAGCCACTCCATCCTCCCAGTCAAAACCAACTCGGGCTGCTCTGGAGTGAAGCTCAAAGGCATACTGAAGAGCAGGAAGCGAAAGGGGAAGGCCGGACATCTGGGACTCGTGCTCTTCCCTCTCTACCCGCTTGATCTGCTCCCAACGGATCAGAACCTTGTCCGGGGAGCCCGCCTGCAGGTTACCAAAGATGTGGGGATGTCTCCTTCTAATTTTTTGGGCAATGGTATCAATGACGTCGTTTATATCAAAGTGCTTCTCGTCGGACGCCATCTGAGAATGAAAGATAATCTGAAAAAGAAGATCACCCAGCTCCTCTTTCAGATCCTTTTCATCCTCACCATCGATGGCTTCAGCTACTTCGTAGGCTTCTTCGATGAGGTTCTTTTTGATGGACTGAGGAGTCTGCTCCTTGTCCCAAGGGCAGCCTTCAGGTCCGCGCAGGGTTCTCATTATTTCAACCAGCTCAGAGAAAGTAGTCCTCTTTCCCATGTCCAGTTCCTTATCCTGTCTCTAAGACCTGGGGTTCTAGCTAGTCCGAGAGAATCCAAAAACCCTTGGACGCTCTCATCCTGCAGCCTCTTTTTGAACCACCTCTTCTTCCGGGGGCAGCTCAGAGTTCATTATAGCATCCAAAAGACCGAAAACCTCGGCCAGAAGTTCTTTTTCTCTAGATAAAGGAACAACCAGTTCCAGCAGATTGGCCTTGAATATGCTTCTAGGATACACTCGTTTTATTTTGGCCAGGTCGAATCTCTGGGGAAAGACTTTGGCCAGATGAATTCGCCTCTGCTTGACCGAGAGCTCAGCTATCCCCACATCTTTCATCCTCACCCGGATTTTAGCAATCTCCAGCAGGTTGCGGGCGGGCTCCGGAGGGGTGCCGAAGCGGTCCTGCAGTTCGGTCAGAGCCGACTCTACTTCCTCCAGAGTCCTGGTCCTCTCGATCATCCTGTAGGCCTCGATCCTCAGAACCTCCTCCTCAATGTATTCCGGGGGCAGAAAGGCATCTACAGGAATGTCGATGGTGACTTTTGTCTCCCGCTCCTTCTTTATACCTCTGACCTCGTCCACCGCCTCCCGCACCAACTGACAGTAGAACTCGAAGCCAACCGAAGCAATGTGGCCGTGCTGTTCGGGCCCCAGGATATTTCCGGCTCCCCGAATTTCCAGATCTCGCATGGCTATCCTGAGCCCAGAACCCAGCTCGGTGAACTCATAGATGGTCTTCAGTCTCTGGAAGGCCGCGGAGGTCAGTTTGTCCTCTTTCTGGTAGAAGAAATAGGCATAAGCTCTCTCTCCGGCTCTCCCCACTCTTCCCCGAAGCTGGTAGAGCTGGGCCAGACCCAGAAGCTGAGACCTCTCCACAATCATGGTGTTGACCGAGGGAATATCCAGACCGGACTCTATAATGGTGGTACAGATAAGGAGGTCATATTTTCGATCCACAAAATCCACCATGACTTTCTCCAGAGCTGCTTCATCCAGTTGTCCGTGAGCCACAGCCATTCTGGCCCGGGGGACCAGCCTCTGGATCTTGTGGGCGATAAATTCGATCCCTTCTACCCGGTTATACACATAAAAGACCTGGCCGCCCCGGGCCAACTCTCTTTCAATAGCTCCCTTGATCAGATCGTAATCCAGCTCTCCCACATAGGTCACTACGGGAAGCCTATCTTCGGGAGGGGTATCGATAATGCTCATGTCCCTGATGCCCACTAAAGACATATGGAGAGTCCTGGGAATAGGAGTAGCGGTCAGGGTCAGGACATCTACTGCTTTCCGCAGCATCTTGAGCTTCTCCTTATGCATTACTCCGAACCTTTGTTCCTCATCTATGATGACCAGTCCCAGATCCTTGACCCGCACATCCTCCTGGAGAAGACGATGAGTTCCAATGGCAATATCCACGGTACCATCAGCCAGTCCGTCCAGCACCTTCTTTTGCTCCTGAGGAGACCGGAGTCGGCTCATAACCTCTACCCGGATAGGAAAGGGAGCCAGCCGGGAGGTGAAGGTAGTGTAATGCTGTTGGGCCAGTACGGTGGTAGGAACCAGGAAAAGAACCTGCTTTCCAGCCGTGACCGCCTTGAAAGCTGCCCGGAGCGCCACCTCGGTCTTTCCATATCCCACATCCCCGCAGATGAGGCGGTCCATGGGTTTAGGTTTTTCCATATCCTTCTTCACATCCTCTATGGCCCGCAGTTGGTCGGGGGTCTCTTCATAGGGAAAGGTGTCTTCCAGTTCTCTCTGCCAGACCGTATCCTGGGGAAAAGCAAAGCCCTCCAGTTGCTCCCTGGCCGCATAGAGGCTCAAAAGCTCCCGGGCCAGCTCTCTGACCGAACTCTTGACCCTTCTTTTGATCTGGGACCAGCGCACAGAGCCGAGGCGGTGGATAGTAGGTTCTTCCTCTCCCACATAAGCCTGGATCATCTGAATCTGACTGGCCGGCACATAGAGCCTGTCGCCCCGATCGTACTCCAGCAGAAAGTAATCCCTCCTGATGCCATCGATCTCCCGTTGGACCAGGCCCCCGTACTTTCCAATACCATGGTTGAGATGAACCACGTAGTCGCCCTTTTTGATGTCGGAGAGCCGGGCCAGGGGAACACCTTCCGAGATACGTCGCAGCCTTGGTACCCTCATCACCTGACCAAATATCCCCTTCTCGGTATAAACAGAAATCTCCCCTTCGGGCAGAACAAACCCCTCGCTTAAGGAGGTAACCTCAATAATGGGAGCCCGGACTTTATCCAGATCAACTTCCTGGGGAAGAAAATGAAAAGAGACATTTTCATCCCCGAGAACTTCCCGGATCCGCTCCGCCCGGCCGGGCGTCTTCAGGGAGATAATAATCTTCTGGCCCTTATCCAGATCATCCCGCACAGCACTGGTGAACTTTTCCAGATCACCCCCAAAGCTCTGTTGAGGCCAGGCCTGTAGAGAGACGGTTTTCCTGGAGGGAAGTTTTTTCGGGAAGGAGGACAGATAGAGTTTACGGCCGGAGAAGGCCCTGGTCAGCTCCTCCGGGGCCAGAATGGAGGAGAGCAGAAGGTCCATCTGGTTGGGATCTTTGTGTCTCTGGAGGTCCACAGTCAGATCATAGTCTTCCTGGAATTTTCGCCTTATCTCGACCAATTCTATGAACACGACAGTGGAACCATCATCCAGATCATCGCCTGGATAGGCAAACAAGGTGGAAGTCTGCTGATGGAAGAGAGGAAGAAATCTCTCAATGCCATGAAAATAGCCTTCCTCATCAAAGAGCTTTACTTTACCCGACTGGCCCAGTATCTCCCGGCAGGAGAATATCTCCACTTCCTTAAGCCGCCCCCTGGATCTCTGGGTAGCCGGGCTAAAGCTTCGGATAGACTCCACCACGTCTCCGAATAACTCAACCCGACAGGGATACTCAGAGGTCACTCCAAAAACGTCGACAATTCCACCCCGGACACTGTAGTCCCCTCTCTCCAAAGTCCGTTCCGTGCGTTTATAGTCAAAGGAATTAAGTTTATCGACTATCTCCTCCATGGGAATTTGATCTCCCTCTTTAATGGACAGGGGAAAATAGACCCCATCCTGGGGAGAGGGAAGTCGATCCATCACTGCTCTGGCCGAGGTTAGCGCTAATAACTTTTCCTCACTTCTCAGCCGGTAAAGGACTTTGTTCCGGTTACCCGAGGTCTCCCGGTGAGGCGACAGTTCCTCGCTGGGAAGGTTCTCCCGGGGCGGGAAGTAGACCATCTTGGACTCCTCCAGAAACACGGAAAGATCATCCTGCAGCTTGTCGGCCTCGTCCACCGAGGGTAAAAGGGCCAAGAGGTGACCCGGGCTTGATTTAAAAAGGCCAGCCAGAAGCAGAGGCCAGACATAAGAAGGAGCATGAACGGAAATCTCCCTTTGCCCTCCTATTTCCTCTTCAAACCTTTGCCAATTTTTAGTGGTAAGAAAGTGGTCCACCAGGTAATGCATTTGTCTTATCTCTGCTCCCCATTACTTGTGTATTCTGAAAAGGTCATAATCCATCCAATAGCGCCAAACCAACCTCGTTTGTTAGTCTCTTGGGGTAAACGCCAGAACATCCCAACAGATCTCCATCTTGCTAATAATTTCCTCTTAAGTGCTGTTATATCTGTTCATAGCTGCCTCTATCCCCCGCTCCACATAAGTGGCCAGGGCATCGGCTGCCTGCCCCAAATAAAAACCCAGCTCCTCCATCTCTTTTTTAGCAAAGGACTCCAGAACGTAGACGGCCGGATCCATCCTTCCCGGCGGCCTTCCTACGCCAAAGCGGAGACGACAGAACTCATCGGTGCCCAGAGCCTCCATAATGGACCTAACTCCATTGTGGCCAGCACTGCCTCCCCCTTGTTTAAACCTGAGCGCAAAAAGAGGCAGATCCAGATCATCATGTACTACCAAAAGATCTTCCATAGCTGGCCGGTAGGCTCTTACTAGCCCGGCGACGCTCCGCCCACTGTTATTCATATAAGTCATGGGCCTGGCTATAACTATCTCCTGATCAGCGAACTTACCCTTGCTCACCCAAGCCTGGTGCTCGACCTCCTCCTGCTTCTCCCCCAGCTTGATCCTGAACTCATCCACAATCATAAAACCCACATTATGGCGGGATCGCTCATACTCCTTTCCTGGGTTACCCAGACCTATTATCAGCTTCATAGGTAATATCGAGCCTCCTCAGAATTATTATACAAATCACCCATGCGGCGCACCGCACCACGTCGCATGAAAATTGGGTTATTTTCAAGGGAGAGCTGGTGAAAGCCAAACGATACTTAAAGAGGGCCTCGGGTGCGGGCTCTTTTTGAGGCCAATATCTATGTCTCAGCATATCTAAATGTGAGGCAGGCATTTTAATTGTCGTCCATCAGGGCATACCGAGAAGACTGGTGCGTCTAGCCACAATAGGTCTGTTTGAGTTAGTTTTCTCCTCAAACATAGAAGTTTTCATTTAGCCGACCTTTTCCCCCAAAAAGGATGCTCCAGGTCTGACCACCGGCGGTGCTTGATGACCTCCAGATCCTCACTGCTCCACCTCATCACTTCACGCAGAAATGAGCCTACCCGAAGAGGTGTTACTAGTTGGCGCAGTTCGGAGGTCGTCTCGTTGACGTCCGTGAGATCAGTATCGGTGCTTACCAGGTAGTCCACCTTGGCCTGGATAGCTGCGAGAGCCACAGGGATATCTTTGGCGTCGCGCACCAGGTTGGAGTGTGCTTCAATTTCCTGGATGGAAGGATCAGAGACAAGTTCATACTCTAGCAGAGAGAGGAGAACTTCCAGGGTCTCCTTGTGGTCAGGGAACAGCTCGGATATATACTGGCGGGCGGAGTCAAGCACTGTAGGTGAGAATACTGGAACGAAATGGCCTTGAGCTGCGTGTCGGAGTACCTCATAAGGAAAGCGAGGGAGAGTTATGCCACGGATTAAGATATTGGCATCCAGGAAGACCCGTAGTTTTTTCTTATCTTCCATAATGCTCTTGATAGACTTGTTCCTGGATCCTCTCCACGATGGCATCAAGGTCTTTGTCCTCGGTTATACCTTGTGCTTCCGCCTGTTTACCAATGCTGATCACAAGGTGGCGCAGCACTTCTTCCGCTGTCACCTCAGCCTTCACCGAGGCCTTAGAGACAAATACTCCCCCCAGGAGGGGCCGCAGGGATACATAGTCACCTGCTTTGATCTTCATTGCTTCCCGCAATTGCTGCGGGATGGTCATCTGCCCTTTTCGGGTTATCTTAGCTAATGTAGTCTCAGCCATAGCCTTCACTCCCTGTATAATTATCGGAAAGTAACCTTTTCCTATAATTATAACATCGACGGAATTCTACAGCCAGTGTTGCTGCGCTCCAGTCTCCGGATCTATCCATGGTCAACTAGTGTCACGCCCTCTAGACCGTAATCAACCACCAGCAAAAATCCAGCACCGAGGTTCTACAAGGGAACCTTCTCAAGATACTCCGCAAAAGTAGGTCTATACGCAGAAAGTCGGAAGCATCTCCAATTCCGTGATTGAAGATAAAAGGCTCACCTGATACTGTGTTGGTTCACTTCCCATTTCGATACTCGCAGGCCACAAAGCAGCAGCGATCGCGTCTTCCATCCAGGCTAACGCGCACAAAACCCTCACCGCAGGTTTGTGCCAGACCTAACCGACGGCGGGAGTAGTCGTCGGCAGCCACGACCAGGCCCACTCTCCGCCCCAGCATGGTGAGCAGGCTGAAGGCGCTGGCCAGTTCGCCCGTGGGAGGGACAAATTGGGTCTGGTGGCCTTTGTAGCCCAGGAGCAGCAGGCGGCGAGCTCCCCGCCGGATGGCCTCGACAGCCCAGCTTGTGACCTCAGCCAGGCCACCGCGCAGGAGAAGCAGATTCACTGTGGCGCGGGGGAAGTCAATCTGCCGCAACACATTTTCAAATTCTTCGGCCAGGGTGATCACCAGGCCGGGGTCGCTGCACTCTACTAACAATTGACGCATCGTTTTTCTCCTCCCTTCTATCGGGCCACAACTCGATGGACAGCTCGGCAATGAAGCCTGGGGCAAAGCTGGAACGTTTCCAGGTCATCACGCAGATAGAGCCGCCAGCTACAGTGGAGAACGTCACAACTCATGCTTACTACAAAGTGTTTAGACTATAGGTCAAAAGGAAGTGCCGGTCAAGGACCTTGCCCAAAGCCACCCTGTGCTGATCTCATAATCAAGAATATGATAAAATAGCTCTGCAATTCGTTAAAAGGGGAAGGGAAGTGGATAAACTATCTATAAAGGAAAAGAGGGCGCTCCAGGAGCTAAAAGAGAGCCTGGCCTCTAGATATAATTTACTTGAGATGAAGCTTTTTGGCTCCAAAGCAAGAGGCGAGGGTGAGGAGGAATCGGATCTTGATGTTTTTATCCTCTTGGATCACCTGGACTGGGAAACAGAGAAGCAGATCTATGAACTCTGCTTCGAAATAAGCCTGGAGAATGAGGTCCTTCTGTCTCCCCTGCTTTATTCTCAAGAGGAGATAGATGATCCTCTCACTCGGATCACCCCCATCTATCAAGTTTTGGAGAAAGAAGGGGTTCGCTTATGACGGAAGAGGTTGCTGCGCTAGTGAAATATCGGCTCCAGGCAGCTCAAGATAGCTTGGAGGAGGCAGAGCTCCTCTTAAAAGAGGAGAAATATCGAGGAGCAATGAATAGAGTCTACTATTCTATGTTCTACGCCACGTTAGCGCTATTGGCTACCAGACAATTGAGTGCAGCTAAACATTCCGGTGTGATGAGTCTCTTCCATAAAGAATTTGTGAAAGCAGGAGTTTTCCCCAAAGAGGTGGCGAAATTTCTGACTATAGCGTTTGACTTGAGAACCAAGAGTGACTATAAGGATGTTATGGCCCCGGCCAAGGAGAGAGTTGAAGAGCTCTTGGGGGATGCTAAGGTTTTTGTAGCCAAATCCAGAGAAGTGGCAGAAGAATTGTTGACCATGAGGAACGTTGACAATTCCTCGAGTGGGCTGGAGAGTACAGGTCTTATAAGAGGATTCACCCTATGATGACGCTCGTCACCATCCTGAACTAGAAACATTCCCTTACCATAAACATGTGTATCTCCAAGACAGAAGCAAGGTAGAAGCCCATCCCAAAGTCTCTCTTATGAAGATCATTAGAGAAATAACAAGTATGCTCTCCAGGTAAGAACTTCTTACCTCCTCCCCAGGCCTCTCTTATGGGATAGATATAGGGTACTTCCCATACTTCTTAGCGGCCTCAAACATGGCCACTACGTTTTGGGGTGGAGTATCATCCTGGATATTGTGGGCCGCAGCCAGGATGTGGAGTATGCCGACTACACTGGTCTCCCATCCAAAGGAAAAGTCGCCTCCTTCTGCTGCTACGTCCATACACCATCTCGCCACTTTTTCCATTTCTTTGGGTAGACATTATGTTCATCCCTCTGGGACAAGGGGGGTTAGGAAAAAATGACACCTGGAAACCACTTGACACACTTAACAAAAACGTTTATTTTCAAAAGCGAGAGGTGGCAATAAAGAGGTGACAATCAATAAATGCTTTGGGAAGAAGTGGTGGCGCGAAGTTCGCAGGAGCTGGTTGGCACGGAAACCGTCTTGCGGGAAGAGGTACAAAAAGCCGTTCTAACTTACTTTAGCCAGAGGCGGCTTTTCAATGAAGGAGTCTTTCAGGGTGGCACTGCCCTGCGACTTTTTTACGGAAATGCCCGTCATTCCGAGGATC
This sequence comes from Candidatus Hakubella thermalkaliphila, assembly GCF_013281975.1. GTDB lineage: Bacteria > Actinomycetota > Humimicrobiia > Hakubellales > Hakubellaceae > Hakubella > Hakubella thermalkaliphila. The sequence goes on from NZ_BLRZ01000015.1 coordinate 17,049, forward strand.
TGGACTTTGTCTTCACCCGCGAAGACACCGAATTGTTTCACAAAATTGAGACCCAAATCAATAACCTGGGCGCTTTTGCGCATGATGTGTTCCCGTTTGCCGAAGAAATCACGTTGAAGGGTCAGAAGAAAAGCCGCACCTTCCGGCGTTTTACCCTGCGGTTAAGTGCTCCCGAGTTGGGGAGGGTTCTACGGGTAAATATCGAGTTCGCCAATATTCCGTCCCGGGACAACTCCCTGTTTATTCTCCATTACCCACCTTTTAACCCTGCCGTAAGGGTAGAAAGTCTACGCGAAATCCTTGCGGATAAGGTGGTGGCCGCAGGCCTTCGCACCTACATTAAGGGGAGAGACTTGTGGGACATCCACTTTCTTGCAGCGAACAAGGGGGTGGGCATTGACCTGGCCCTGGTTCAGCAGAAGCTAATTGATTATGGCAGTAACCCTGCTACATTTACAGCCAGGCTCGCCGCAGCGGTCAGGCATATCCATGCCGAGGGCAATCTGGTGTTGGAGCAAGAGATGAAAAGATTTCTTCCCCGGAATGCCGCAGAACTCTACCGGGAAGCTTATCCGGGGATCGCCGGAAAGGTTGCCGACCTGATTGAAATGTGCTGTCTCCACCATAACGAGGGGCTAAAACGATGAAGACGACCCAATGGCTCGATTTCTTCCGGCGGTATATAGAGAAAAAGGTCTTTAGCTTTGCTGACCTCGAGCAGATGACCGGCCTTCCCAAAGACCAGCTCCAGGTGGAACTCAGCCGGCTGGTTGCCCGCGGGGTACTCCGACGTCTGGTGCGGAAGTGGTATGCCAATCCTTTCGCTCCACCTTCGGTCGAAGAGGTGGCGATGGTATTGCGCCACCCGAGCTATATTTCTCTCGAATACGCCCTGGCCAAAGAAGGCATTCTCAGTCAAACCGTATTTACCATTACGCTGATCACGATAAAGCTGCCCTACACCTTTAACTTCAATGGTACCACCTTTGAGTACCACCAGATCGCCAGGCGTCTTTTCTGGGGCTACCGTCTTGACGGCCGGGCCAACGTCGCCTGGCCCGAAAAGGCCCTCCTGGACCTCATCTACATCCGCCATCTAAAAACCCGGAAACTATCTGCTACGAGACTCCACTCGCTGTTGGAGGATATGTACCTCCAGGAACTCGACCGCGAAAGGTTATGGTCGTTCGCCGTGAAGTTCGGCCCGCCGTATGTCGGACAGCTTAAGACCATCCTCGCTCAGCCCTTTTTCAGATAGCCTGCGCTCCTCGTTTTCCCCGGCATATCCTCCTCCTTCTTTCGCCTGAGTTCCTTCCCGATAGAACACTAAGGAGAATAATCTTACCACCACGCTCTGCTCATCAAGTCTGCCACCGCTATTCGGCACGACAATGGGAAACCAGGGAGAGAGCCTGCTCAGCTCTCTTTTCTCTTCTTCTCTTCTTTCTCCCCCTTCTCCTCTACCTTCTCTTTCTCCTTGCGCACTACTTCTGGCTCTGGAACTTCCTCTTCTTCAGCCGCTGCCAGCTCTTCCTCTTTCAGTTCGGTAGGAGTAGTGATGGTGACCATAATTTCGTGAGGATCGGTCAGAATTTCTACTCCCTCTATAGAAAGAAGATCTTCAACTCGCAGAAGATCGCCGATGTTCAGGCTTTCCACATTCACAACAAAAGCCTCCGGTATCTGGGTGGGCAGGCATTCTACTTCCACGTGCCGCAGGTTGTGCTGGAGGACACCGCCTTCCTGAACTCCTACAGCCTCGCCTACAAATTCGATGGGCACCGTGGTTTGAATTTTCTCGGTAAGAGATATCTTGTGAAAATCAATGTGCAGGACGTTCTGGGTAATAGGATCCTTCTGGATTTGGTGGACCATGGTCGTCTGCTTGCTCTTCCTGGCCGGGCCATCGAGGATGAGATTAACCAGGGGGTTGCTGGCTCCGTGAGTCTTTATCAGACTTCTGAATTCCCTCTCTTCCACCATCAGGGGAAGACTGTCGATTTTTTCTCCGTAAAGCACCGCGGGTATCAGGCCCTGTCGTCGCAATTTTCTACAGATACTGGTGCCTGTTTCCTGACGCTCTTTTACTTTTAGATCAGCTATTTCCATATTTACATTACACTCCTTTAACTTTACCGCCGAGAAGTCCCCTTCCGTAAGGGAGGGGATGAGAGGCGGTTGCTTTCTCTTCCCTTTGTGCTATATTATTATAAGCGTCTACCTGCAGGCAAGGGGTCGGAATATAAGCAGCGCCCGGTAGCCCTGTATTCTGTAAAGCCGAATGGGAATGTCGGGCGGACGCAGTAGAGTGGGGACCACCCGAATTCAGGCCTGTCTGAGGCACCGCAGGTTGCCGATGAAGCAGGAAGCTCCTTCCGTAAGGGAGGAGTAGTTCACAGTAAATTATCCCCCTCAAACAGCTCGCTCACGGACTCGTCCGCATACACATGCCTTATAGTCTCCGCCAGAATGGAAGATACAGAAATCACGGTGAGACTCTCAAATCTCTTCTCCTCGGGTATGGGGACAGTATCAGTGACCACCACCTCTTTGATGGGAGCTTCCCGTAATCTCTGGCAGGCCTGGCCGCTCAAAACAGCATGGGTACATGTGACATAAACTTCCTTTGCTCCTTCCGTGAGAAGATATTCGGCGCTGGCGATAACCGTCCCAGCGGTGTCGATGAGATCATCGACGATAATGACCGATTTATCTCGAACATCTCCGATCACGTGGAGCACTGCCGCTACGTTATGGGACGGTCTCCTCTTGTCCATTATAGCCAGGGAGGCATGAAGCCGGTCCGCAAATTTGGAGGCCCGCTTGACTCCTCCTACGTCTGGAGAGACTACTGCCACATTCTCAAAATTCTTTTCTTTAAAATAGGATGCCAGAAGAGGTATGGCGGTCAGATGATCCACGGGCACGTTGAAAAATCCTTGAATCTGGCCGGCATGGAGATCCATGGACAGCACCCTATCTGCACCGGCTGTGCTTACCAGATCAGCCAGAAGTTTGGAAGTTATGGGCTCCCGAGCTGATATTTTCTTATCCTGGCGGGCATATCCGAAATAGGGCATGACCGCAGAAATGCATCGGGCCGATGCTCTCTTCAGGGCATCGATCATGACCAATAGCTCCATGATGTTCTCGTTAATAGGATGAGAGCAGGTCTGGAGTACGAAAACATCGGCGCCCCTCACACTCTCCAGGTACTTAACATAGATTTCTCCATCGCTGAACCGGTCCAGTTTCACCTTTCCCAGCCCACATCCTAACTCCGTGGCGATGCTCCTGGCCAGCTCCAGATTAGAAGATCCCGAAAAGAGCATCAACCTCTTTGTGCTTATGTCGCTCACCCCACATCACCTCGTAAAATGGTCTCTATTCTTTCTGTTTCTTTCGTTTGGCCCAATCTTCAATGTTCTTTTGCTCGGTTCGTTCGATTGCCAAGGCATGGTCGGGTACATCTTTGGTTATCACCGAGCCCGCGGCAGTAGTAGCATTTTTGCCCACCCGAACTGGCGCTATGAGCATGGTATCGCTTCCTACAAAGGCATCATCCTCGATTACGGTCTTGTGCTTGTTCACCCCATCGTAGTTGCAGGTGATGGTGCCTGCTCCAATGTTGACGTTCTTGCCCATCTCGGTATCCCCCACGTAGCTCAAGTGGGGTATTTTGCTTCCGGTATCTACGGTAGACTTTTTGACTTCACAAAAAGCACCCACCTTTACCTTCTCTTTGAGAAGGGTCCCGCTTCTGATGTGGCTAAAGGGCCCAATCCTGGCCCCGCTATGAATAGTCGACTCCCTGACTACAGAGAAAAGCACCTCAGAATCCTGGCCAATGGTAGAATCGACGATCCAGGTAGAGGGTCCAATCAAACAATTTCTGCCAATTTCTGTTCTGCCCTTTAAGTAAGTGGAGGGAAAGATTACGGTATCCTGACCTATGGTGACCGACTCATCCACATAGCTATCCTGGGGATTAACAAAGGTAACTCCCCGTTCCATCCATTCCTCTACGATCCTCTGCCGCATGACGGCTTCCGCCACAGCCAGCTCTTTTCTCGAATTTATGCCCAGAATCTCTCTCTCGTCCGCAGTAATAGCGCCTACCCTCCTCCCTGCGGAGATAAGAATACCTATGACATCGGTAAGATAGTACTCGCCTTTGGCATTCTGGTTAGAGATCTTTCTCAAAGAAGAGAACGCAGCCTCGGGCTGGAACACATAAATGCCTGAGTTAATCTCTCTGATTTGTTTCTCCCGAGGGCTGGCGTCTTTGTCTTCGGTGATTGCCACCACCCGTCCTCTTTGTTCCCTGATTATCCTCCCGTAGCCGCTGGGATCAGAGACAATAGCAGTAAGGATGGTGACTTCATTTTGTTCTTGTAGGTGGGTTTCAAGAAGAGATGAAAGAATCTGAGGGGTTATCAAGGGGACATCGCCATAAAGACAGAGAAGAGGTTTATCACCATTACTTACCCTGTCTTCGGCCACGGAGAGGGCATGAGCAGTGCCGAGTTGTTCTCCCTGGATCACAAAGTCCACATTTAAGTAAGCCAGCTCTTCCCTTACAGTCTCATGCTGATGACCAATGACCAGAACTATGGTGTCAACGGGTAGCTTTCTAACGGCCTTGACCACATAATGAACCATGGGCCTGCCGCAGAGAGGATGGAGAACCTTGGCTCTGACAGACTTCATTCTGGTGCCCTGACCGGCTGCCAGAATTATGCAGTTAAAACTGGGGGTATTCATGCTCTCTTTCTATAATTTGCACTTCCGAAATCGTATTTACTATAGCACTTTAGGAAGGGCAAATCAAAGGAAAGAGATCTACTTCATGTCAATAGGACTTCTCCTCTGACGCTTAAGGTAGCTCTGAGCCTCCCTTCTCATAGCATCCAACTCGTTCCTTATGATAAGGGCATCGGGGGCTGGACGTTTTATCTTGCGATATAATCTATTAAGCCGGTGGTGAAATTCATCAAACCAGCCCAAGTTGCTGATGGTCTTTTCCAAAATGATAGCTGCCCTTTCCCACTGGTTTTCTCTCTCGTAGAGAGCAGCCAGCCGACCATAACTTTCTGGTACATCTGATCCTTCGTTTATGGCCCGCATATAAATTGTCTTGGCCTTTTCGGCCTGTCCCTGATGTTCGTAGAGCCTACCCAGGCGGTGGTAGATGAAGAAGCGCTCACTCTGATCACGACAGAGCTCCAGGGCCTGCAGCAAAGCTTCCTCGTCCGCATCATCTCCTTCCATAGATAGTTGGTCCTTCCTTTGAGCGTAGGATAGATCAGTTGGTCCCATCTTTTTTACCCTCTCTTTCTATGTTAATCAGAACCTAATGTCCTGTCCTGGTCAAGATTTGAAAAATAACTCTCAGGAAACAATCAAAAGTGCAATTTTTCGCAAGACAATCTATAAAAGAACACGGGCAGTCTTGCCAATAGATTCGAAGATCAAAGAGGGATTTTGAAATTCAGAGAAGAAATCAGAGGGACCAACTCGAGGCCAGATAACAAAAAACATAGAGAATAACCTCTATGTTTATTCTCTCTTTCCATGCTTACGAAGTTAGCTGACGGGTTCGGGTCGAAAGAGGTAACCCTACTCACCTATGCGTGAGATTCACCCCAAAAAGCTGGTTCCTCCGCTTCTTTCGAATTAAGCAATCCCTATTAAGTTTGTAAATAGAATATCATCTTACAGCACTCATGTCAACAGGCAGGGGGGGTGGAATTGAGTTACTTGGCCAGAGGCTGGATCATGTCAGGCTGTTAAGCCTTGACATCGGATCCATTTTCCTATAAGAAATAGGTAGCTTTCATAACAGAAAGGTAATTATGAGTTGCTATCTTAAGGGCAAAGACAAAATCCTGATCAGGCTAAAGCGCATGGAAGGTCAGGTAAGAGGCATTCAGCGGATGGTGCAACAGGGAAAGTACTGTATCGATATTTTGACCCAACTTTCCTCGGTAATGGCTGCCTCTCAGAAGCTTGGCCTTATTGTTTTAGAAAACCATATCCAGGGCTGCGTCAGGGATACCGTGAGTCACAAAAGGGACAATGCTTCCGTAGAGGAACTGGTGAAGGTAATCCAGGAGTTTGTCAAATCCTGAAAAACGATTTTCCGAAAAAGGAGTAATAAAATCGTGGCTTCTTATGACAAAGACAGGGAAGATATATTGGTCCAGCTCAAAAACATAGAAGGACGCCTCCGAAGCATTCAGGAGATGGTGGAGGAGGACAAATACTGTGTCGATATATTGACCGAGCTGTCTTCCATAATAGGCGCTACGGAAAAAATCGGCCTGCTGATCCTGCAGGATCATATTCAGGGCTGTGTCAAGAATGCCTTGACCCAGGATGGTGGTGAGAGCTACGTACGGGAACTGGTAGATGCGGTAGAGAGATTTATGAAGTCTTGAGAGAGTAGACATTGATTGCGCTGACAGACAATGCTATTATTCAAATTGATACTCGTACATCACCTGACTGCATAGCAGAAACAAGTCCCCAAAAATATAAGATTGTAACTGCTCAATAACTTGTGGAAAGTTATTAGTAGGGTAGTCATAGAAACATGGATAATTATGCAATATTCCCTTTGTGATTGCAAATATGTTCATGGAGGAATTGGGATGAGGGAGGAGAGAGATGGCATTTTGTTTTGCTTAGAGATTCTATCATAGAGATACTCCCTGAAATTGATGCCAAGCTTACGGCAGGTGTCCATAATCGTAAAGAAGGTCTCCCAGCTCTTTGTCCCATCAGCAGACCTTGTTCCAAAGCTAATTTTACGTTTAATAACATACATTCTTAAGGCCAGTTCGGCCGGGTTGTTATGGAGTGGGGTATCAGGATAGTCCAGAACCACCAGCAGAAAGTCCTTTTTCTTTTTGGTCAGCTCTATACGATTGTCTAAATCCTCATATCCTGTTTTAGTGGAGAAGATTTCCTCGAATAGATGAGAGAGGCGTATCTTTTCTTCTTCCCCTGGATTCTTTTTATATTCGGTAAGCTGGTAATAATACTCCCAGATTCGAGCTCTAAAGTCATCCAAAAGTCTCTGATGATGAGCAAGTAAAGGGGTTAGCTTTACGTAGTGTCTTTCTTCATGGATCCAACAGAGGGCCCGCAGAGGGGTAATGTAATAGAACTGCCTGGCATCATCACAGACAAGCCTCTGGATGATGGGACTGGCCTGGTTTTCCTGGTAGGAGGCTATAGCCGCTGCCTCCAGTATCATGGTCTTATGGCGGTCCTTCAGCTCAGGTATCAGGAGATTCAACTCCTTCTCAAATCTCTCCCTTACCATCGCCCCCATCTTAAGAAGGGGCTTTAGAGAGGAGAGAACTGAGGCCTTCAGTTTTTTCCCCTCAAGAAAGCCAAGGGCATAGGGGTTAATCAGGTAGGAGAGCTCTTCTTCCTGG
>NZ_BLRZ01000016.1 GCF_013281975.1 Candidatus Hakubella thermalkaliphila
GAAAGTGGATGTAATCCAGGTCATCGCATTTGGGTGGGTTCATATTCTCTCCAACTCCTTACCAATAGAACTTGACCTTTTCTTGCAGGTTATGTTATAATTATACTGGCTAGGGGATTAGGCAGTCAACTGCGTAACTCCTAATTATAAAGCAGGTTGCGTCGGTAATCTCCGGGCTTAACCCCTCCAAAGGACATAGCTGCCCGGCTGGCAAAACCTAAGGAGTAAACGGTGGCCGATGTATCCTTTCCAAAGGGGACCAGGCGGGTGGGCCAGCCCAACTGAACATCCTCAGCCTCAAGCTGTTCGGCGAAACTCACGCCGTCGGTGTTAGAGGAGATGAAAACATAGAGGTTCTTTTGTTGAAGTTCGCGAGCGATCTTCACCGCTATTTCATTGGTGGGAGCAGCTCCCAACACAGCCGCAAAACCTGGAGCAGTGCCATCTACGAACTCGATGCCTCGCTCTCTCATGATGATATCGTCGGCAGCCCCTAGCCATATGCCATCCACCGGGCTGGGGCCCATCAGGTATTTAAGGGCCTCAATGACCTCACCCGCCCAGAGCGTAGCCATTCCGGCATCCAGGGTATGGCCCAGATAGGGTAGCCACACATCCGGGGAGGGGATAGGGGGCAGGAGCTTCTTGCATCTTCTCAGAACTTCCTCCATATCTCCTACTGTCTTTACCGCAAGTCCAGTCAAGGCATAGATAACAGGAAGGTAATAACCCGTGTTGGGGAACTCAACAGCTTCCTGGGGACCGTAGGTCTCCATAGCCTCATTCCAGCGTTTCTCAACCTGTTCAACTACTTTATAGGCACCTTTGATGGCGGCCGTTGCGATTATCTTAGACACGTAACTCCCTCCTCATAGCCATATCATAAAGAATCCTCTCACGCTTCTTATCGATATTTAGAGCCTTGCGTTTGCTATCAATGTGGGCGATCATGATTTCGGCCATTTCTTTAGGTGTAGTGGCCATGGCCCACCTCCCTCCGTAGATGTCCTCATATTCCTCCAGAAGGTATTTGGAGAAGACCGGGCTACCCCCTGCTCGCCCTAAACCAGATGCCAGAATCCGGTAAAATATAACGTTTTCGGATCAAGCACACTGCCTATATTTTTGCATAAAAGTCTCCTGGCTACCACCCTGGCCCCCAACGCTACTTTGATGATGCTAAGAATTATATGAATCAGATGACTATCTTTAGATGACGGCCCTGGAATCACCCTTCCCTTGGGAAATGCCCTCTTAGAAAAGCGATACCCTCTGTTCACGCCGTCGTGAAATAGGGGAAGTATTCAATGTTCCAACAATGCAGACAAAAATAGGGAAGGACAGCCCGAGCTACTCAACCTCTAGATTATACTAAAATTCACAAAGTACAGCAAATTATGCCCCGGAGCCCCGCTTCTTTCAACCTCTACCGACTGCAGCTTGATACCATAATGTGCCTTCCGCTTCAAAGCACGAAGCCAGTGGACAATACTGAAATTTACAGTGACTTTAGAGCGACCGCCAGGACAGGGTAATTTACGCCGAAAGTTTTTAATCCGCAGCCCAAAGAGCGATATCAATGATAGAGTACTTGCGCTGAAGGACAGCAGGCAAGCTATAATCACCGAGCCGAGAGGCGATTCTCGTGACAGTAATTTGGAAGAAAGGAGGGCAGAAAGACCAAAGATTTCAAGTACATTTTTAAATGAGGCAACAGGCCCCTTTCGGATAGATTTTTATGGGGAGACAGCACCCCCTTCCCTTTTTAGCATGCTTCATACCACCCGTTATGCTACATCTTATTGATGATCTCCAGGATTTTCTCCTTATCAGCTCCGGCCACACCCTCGCTGAGGAGTCTCTTGACTAGAGGGGATGCGGCACCCTGGCCAAACCTGGCCACCAGATCATCGATGTAGGCATGTATCACCTGGGTCTTGGTAACAACAGGGGTATAGTAGTAAGTTACCCCTATTTTCTCTCGACTCAAAATGCCCTTCTGGGTCAGGCGGTTCATCACCGTCATGACCGTGGTATAGGCTATTTTGCGCTTCTCATAGATCTGTTCCCAAACTTCTCGCACCGTGGTCCTCCTGGAGCGCCAGACGTAGCCCATGATCTCGGCCTCCAGGTCACCCAGCCTTAATCTGTCCTGCTTTCTCACTTTTTACCTCCTTACTATTTTAGTATTAGTTTTTCGCCCCATTTTACAACACAAATCGGAATTGCCAAAGCCTTTTTAAATATTTTTACAAAATATTACTCTTATTCAGCCCCCCCAATCCCTAAAAGAACCTCATAAACACCGCCCCCTAAGGACTTCAGGGACGAAAGAGGATGAAATTTTTCAGAACATGATTTAATATTACCATAAGGTAAAAAATTACGCTAGTACGGCCTTCGGCTAGATTGTCATGTGAGCAACACGGCATATCCAAACCTATCTGGTGTAGAAAAACAAGATAAGACAGGTTTAGTTTATTGCTAATTTTGCCGATAGACTATAATAGACATAGTTGAGGGGAGGGACAACAAAGATGGAAAAAGGTGAAAAGAGCCGCCTGGTCGAAATATCCAGGTGGATGAATATTCTTAGATGGTTTATTCTGATCATCCTGTTATCCCTGGGCGCGACAGTAGTCTTTCTGGCTGGACCGCGCACTTTTCTGGGCCTGGTGGTTCTTATGGTCACCCCACTCTCCTTGCTAGCAGTTTATTATTTTTTCCGGAGAATGACCAACCTTATTATTCTGAAGTCCAGGGAGTCCCTACTTTTGAATGAGGTGGCTGCTGGCATTATATCTCACCGGGACCCGAACAGCACCATCAACCTGGTGATGGAGACGGCTACAGAGCTTCTTAAGGCCGACTCAGGATCCTTAAGTTTGGTAGATGGAACAGGTAAATATCTGGAAGTGGTCTGCCCCATCGGCCTGGGAGAAATCTCCCCTATCGATCGGAAAAAGGAGATTGGTCAGGGAATATCAGGGAGAGTGACCGAAGAGGGCCTCGAGATGCTAATACCCTCTCCAGAGGAGAAGGAATGGCTCAGGAAGGAGATGAAGAGGGACAACATAAAATCAGCTCTCTGTGTGCCTCTGAAGGTAGAGGAAAAAACCATCGGAGTGATAAGCCTCAATCGGGGGAAGCCGAAAAAGCCCTTTACCAAAGAAGAGCTGAGGACATTAAAGATCTTCGCCAATCAGGTCTCCCTGGCTATTGAGAATGTCAGGTTATATCAAAAAACCCAGAAGAGAATTGCCGAGATATCGGCTCTTTTCGAGATGAGCCAGTCCCTCCTCCGCTGCTCTACGGTCCTGGAAGCAGTGGGCATTCTGGAGAATTTTCTGGGAAGACTGATAGACTACGAGATCTCTTTATTGGTGTACATATCCCCAAAGGGAGGGATCAGGCCCTTCCTGCGCAGTCGGGCTCCGGTGGCTGGCCCCACCCTGCAAGAAGTACTGGAAATGGGCAGGGAGGCCTTTGTCCGACTGACCGGCAAGGTGTGGGAAGGGCGGGTCAAACCCAAAAGGTACACCCTGGAGGAACCCCTGAGGGATGAGGTAAGCGGCGAGATAAGATCCTATATTGATTCTCCTGTTGTTATTTCCGACCAGACTGTTGGCCTCTTGAGCCTGTATAGCACCCAGCAGGATAGATTTGATGAATCGACCTCCATGATCCTGGCCACTATTTCCAACCAACTCTCTCAGGCCATGTACAAAATCAGATCCCTAAAAGATCTGGAGACATCCTACAGGGAAACTATAGCCTCCCTGGCAGCCGTCGTAGATGCCAGAGACCCCCACACCCGGGGTCATTCAGAGAGGGTGAGCAATTACGCCACCAAGATCGCTGAGCGGAAGGGGCTGTCCAGCGATGAAGTGAGGATAGTCAGGGAAGCCGCCCTCCTTCATGACATAGGCAAGATCGGCATCAGGGACAGCGTGCTCCTGAAGCCAGCTACTTTGACCAAAGAGGAAATGGAAGAAGTAAAACGGCACCCTTTCCTCTCTGCCAGCATACTAAAACCTCTTAAAAGCCTGAATCAGCTTATCCCAGCCATCTATCACCATCATGAAAGATACGATGGTAATGGCTATGTGGAGAACCTGACCGGGAAGGACATACCTCTAGAAGCCAGGATCCTGGCCATTGCCGATGCTTTTGATGCCATGCTCTCCCACAGGCCCTACAAAAAGGCCCTCAGCCTGAGGGAGGCAGTCCAGGAGCTGGAGAGAAATGCCGGCAGCCAGTTTGATCCAGAGCTGGTGCGGGTCTTTCTAGAATGTCTGGAGGAAGAGCGTGGGCCAGAGACAAGGCTGTGAGGCTTCAACCCTTAGATCTCAAGATCCAGAAGATAAGAGTAAGTACAATGCTCAGGAAGATGCTGATGAGGATAGAGGTGCCACAAGGAAAATAGAACTGAAAATTCCCCTTTTTGAAAGAAAAATCTCCCGGCAGATGGCCCAGAAAGGGGAAACGCTGGAATACCAAAAACAGTGCTCCTACCAACGTAAAGAGCAAGCCAACGATGATCAATATTTTGCCTAGTTCCCCAAACATGTTACTCTGCCAGTTGATTTAGAAGGTTTCCCACAGATAGTTTATTTGCCCATTTTCTAAGGTAACCAAAGTCCAAATTTTCGTTCTGCACCTGTAGGATACCGAAGGCATCATCAAGGTGTTTATCGATTACCCAATTCTGTGATCTTATTGACCGCGTTGATTAGGATATCCTGTTGAATCATAGCCAAACCTTTCGAACAGCTTCTGTTTTAGTTCAAAGTCAGTAATGCTGGGATTACTTTCTAGGATGCTTGACTTACAAAGATTTAAAGCCATCTCGTAGAGCCCAAAGGTGATCTCTAGGCGTTTCTCTCCTCCCATCCTCCTCAAGTTTTCTACATAGAACCTCTCAGTATATAAATTCGAATCCCTGTATTTCTTTATCTTATTTAGCACGCTATTTTTGTCCACCGGGAACCCCCCTTTTCATGATGTATTTATACATTAACGAGCCTTTGGAAGCAAGCTCTCTTAGAAAGTTGACAAGACTCACGAAATAGCAGCCAGCTCGAAAGACGGCCATATGGAAACGAGCTACAAATACCATGTGACTATTCCTTGCCTCTTTGCTATAATGACCCCATGACTGTGCGCAAAAAATCTCTACCATCCGATTGCCAAGATGATCCGCTCCGGTCGAGTTGCCACCCGAGCCTGGGCCTACCTTCAGGAGGAGGTGGTCACTCTAAAGCAGGGCTTTGTGGCCCTTCTGATATGCTCCGGAGGAAACCTGCTGGCAGGTCTGGCCCTGGGCCTCATGACTCATACGCTAGAGGCTCTCCCTGGATTAATGGTGCTGATACCAGCGGCCATAGGCATGCGGGGCAACATATTTGGCGCCCTGGGCTCCCGCCTGGGTACAGCCATTCACTCTGGTATTTTCGAGTTAAGCCGTCGGCGGGAAGGGATACTGGCCCAGAATATCTACGTCTCTACAGTTCTGGGCCTGATCATGTCCCTCTTTTTGGGGATTCTGGCCTGGCTGGTATCTTTAATCTTTGGACTGGAGAGCATCTCCTGGACGGATTTTGTAGTTATCTCGACCCTGGGTGGGATTATCTCCGGCGTAGTAGTGCTCGTGACAACGGTGCTCATTGCGGTGGCCAGTTACCGTTGGGGCTGGGACGCGGACAACGTTTCCACTCCCCTGGTGACTACCGCTGGAGATCTGGTAACCATCCCTTCTCTATACCTGGCCACCTTTGTGGCAGGCATTCCTTATGTAACACCCATCCTTTCGGCAATTTTGATTGTAATCTCCATGGTGTCCTTGATCATGGCCCTGTTTAGCGGGCTGAACATAGTGTATAAAGTATTGCTAGAAAGTTTGCCCACCCTTTTGCTGGCTGGCCTGGTGGTCATTCTGGCGGGAGTGATGGTTGAAAGCAGGATCAAGGCCCTTATTGCTCTTCCAGCGCTGCTGGTGATGATACCTCTTTTCATCGATAACAGCGGCAACATGGGGGGAATTCTGTCCGCCAGGCTGGCTTCCAAGCTTCATCTGGGTCTGATCAATTCGCACCGCATTCCCGAACCCGCAGCCTGGCGAGAGTTCGGCATTATCTATATTTTCGGCGGACCAGTGTTCACTATGGTAGGAGTCACCTCTCATCTGGTGAGCCGCCTGGTAGGTCTGGGGTCACCGGGCCTTCTAGAGATGGTGGGAATCAGCCTGGTGGCAGGCCTTATGACCACTACCCTGGCTATTCTGGTAGCCTATTATATTGCGGTAGGGACTTTCCGCTTCGGCCTGGATCCGGATAACCATGGAATTCCTGCAGTAACCAGTAGCATGGATTTTTTGGGAATCTTTTTCCTTATCTTTACCATGGTCCTTTTTGGGTTGGTGTAGGTGGACGACCAGGGAGCACGCTCGATGGAGCTGTCTGCTATGAAAACCTTTGGACCGATCTGGCATGAACGAATATCCCCGCAACGTTAAAGATTTATTAATTGAAGCCAAGGATGCCTCAGAGCTGATGGTGGATCTGGCCTATACAGCCGTCTTCTTTGACGACGAAGCTATTGCTGAGGAGGTCCTGAGGCTGGAAAAGCGGATGAACGAGTATGTTCATAAAATGCGCATCCTCTCCATGCTGGCTGCCCGCAGCGTGGATGATGCGGAAGAGATGGCTGGAGTGCTTCAGGTAACTTCGGCCATCGAGAGGATTGGTGATTCAGCCGAGGATGTGGCCCGGGTCGTGCTTCGGGATCTGGGAATTCCGGCCGAGCTTCTGGCCGATCTTTCCCAGGCTGAGGAAGTTGTCTCTCGCATGCGGGTTCGGGAGGGAAGCGCCATGGAGGGATATACCGTGAGGGAGCTAGCTCTTCCCACCAGGACCGGAATGAGATTGATAGCCATCCGGCGAGGACTGGACTGGACCTACGGCCCGGGGGGAGACGAGGTTATAGTTGCCAACGATGTCCTTTTCGCCCAAGGCCCTCCGGAAGGGGTAAACTTGCTGCAAGAGCTGGCCGGAGCGCCCCTCAAAGAAGCTAAACCAGCGGCCCCGGCAGGCGGTCTGACCAAACTGGATCGGGCCGTGGACCTTATCGTGGAGATGAAGAATCTCTCCGAAGTGGCTGTAGGCCTGGCTTACGCGGCCCTCCTTTTCCGAGAAAAGAATGTGGCCGCAGAGGTAGGCGTGCTAGAAGACCGCATGGATGGGATGCGCTATGAGCTGGAAAAGTGGGTTCTTCTCAGTGCCAAAGAGACGGAGGATCCCCAGAGGCTCCTGGGTCTTCTGCACCTGGCTACTGCTTCTGAGAATATCTGTGATGCAGCCAAGGAGATGGCCGTAATCATAGAGGAGGACGTCCAACTGCACCCGGTCTTAGCCGCTGCCCTGAGCCAGACTGATGAGGTGATCATCCGCGCTACCGTGAGGCCCGGCTCGGAGATGATGGGAAATACGTTGGGTCGCCTTTCTCTGGAGACGGAGACCGGGATGTACGTCCTGGCGGTGCGCCGGGGCGAACGCTGGATATATAGGCCCAAAGCGGACTTTATGCTCCTGGAAAACGATGTGCTTCTGGCCAGTGGGCCGGAAGAGGGGGGAGCGGCGCTGTTCCAACTTTGTGGGGAAGGGGAGGAAGCGGACAGCTAGAGGTCCAGTGAAAGATGGGATGAAATCTTGAAAGGAATCGCCCATGCACCGCGGCGCACCACGTCGCATGAAAATTGGGTTATTTTCAAGGGAGAAGCACCGCCAGTTAGGGAATGGCTTCCAGAATTTCGTCCGGAGAAATACTCAATTTAATTTTGGCAGTGCGGACAAGCTTCATACTCATATAATAACATAGAATACGCATTTCGTCAAGAAAGGGGGAAGGCGCATTCCTCCCCTCCCTTACGGAAGGGGTCTCCTGCGCTAACTGAATGAAGAGTTCCAGAGAAAAATCCTGGGAAAGATTTCACCGCTGGGAGAATGGCTACAAGAAGGAGCGCCTTAGAGGATTGACACCTCTTGAGAGGATCAGAATTTATGAGGAGCTTTATCGTGTTGCATTGAAACTGCATCCAGATAAGGTTCGGTATCAATGGAGAACCGATGAAGAAGCTTTGAAGAACCCTCACCTCAGACATCTCACAGAGTGGAGACACCGTCTTTTGAAGGAATTCAAATGATTTCAAAGGCCTTAAAGGAGGTAGTCCATTTTCTTTCCGAAGCAGGTATCCCGCATATGGTAATAGGCGGTCAGGCGGTTCTCCAGTACGGCGAGCCAAGATTCACCCAGGACATTGATATTACCATTGGCCTGATCCCAGAGGAACTAAGAAAGGCCTTAGAAGCCTTCCCACAGGAGATTTTCCGGCTCCTGCCAGAGGATGTCGAGGGTTTTGTTCAAAATACCTGGGTTCTGCCCATAGAGCACAGGGAGACTGGTGTCCGGGTTGACCTGATCTTTTCTATGACTCCATTTGAGAGAGAAGCCATTAAGAGCGCAAGGGAAATCCTTATTGACAATATGCCAATCCATTATATTTCACCCGAAGACCTGATCGTTCAGAAGATCGTTTCCGGAAGGCCAAGGGATCTGGAGGATGTCAGGGGTATGCTTGAAATTCAGGGGAAAAGGATGGACGAAAAGAGGATAGAAAAGATGCTGGATGCTCTCGCTAGAGAAGTGGGGGAAGACGAATGGATTAAGCGATGGAAAGAGATTCAAGAGAGGTCCGATGGATAATTCTAATCCCTGGAAGATCAGAATTTCTCGGTGCCAGAATGTTACCCGCGGTAGTAATTTGTAAATCCCAAAACGCTACAAGAGTCTCATGATATAATACGTCAAGAAGACTAAGTAATACCGATGGCTAAGTTTGAGAGAGGTGGCTGAGTCCGGTTGAGGGCGCTCGACTCGAAATCGAGTAGGCGAGTTAAGCCTTGCCTGGGGGGTTCAAATCCCTCCCTCTCCGCCAGTTGTGGAATAGTTATCGCAGTTTATACGTATATGAAATTCCGAATCCCCCCCTTTTCAGTAGAAGCTAAATTTAAATAAGTGCTTTAACTATAGTGCGGCTAACAAGTCGCTGCAGCGGACGGCGGCTACCGCCATGTACTCGCAATTGGGCAGCAACAGGAGTACAATAAGCAGCATAGGCCTGACTAGCGTGTGTATTTGATATATTTTCGCTTACAGGAGGGCTGAGATATGCCTACACTCATAGACGTTAAACCCCTCGATAACTATCGCCTCTGGGTGAAGTATTCCGACGGCATTGAAGGCATCGTGGATTTGTCCGATCTTGTTGGCAAAGGGGTCTTCGCACCCTGGAAGGATTACCGAGAATTTCAAAAAGTTCACATCGGCCAAAGCGGTGAGATCGCTTGGAGCGAAGAGATTGACCTATGCCCAGATGCCATCTATCTCAAGATCACCGGCAGAAAGTCCGAAGACCTCTTCCCCAAACTACGAGAATTGGCTATCCTGCATGCCTGAAATTAGTCGATTCTTCGGGATCAGCATCAAAATGTACTTTGGTGATCACGAGCCGCCCCACTTTCACACAGAATACGGAGAACACAAAGCCGTAGTGGATATTCATACTCTGGTTGTCATCGGGGGTTACCTTCCGCCACATTACATCTGCCGAGATTAAACGTACTCCTGACATAGAACTCGGAAGTAAAATGAAAGAGGTGATATCACGATTTTCAATACTCCCATTAACTGATGATGTCGAATGGCTGGCAAACGAGTATACTCGCTATGGTGCCGTTCCTGAGACTTATCCAGAGGATGCTTACCATATTGCTATTGCTGTAATAAACAATTTGGATTTTCTTTTGAGTTGGAACTTCAAACATATCGTAAGGAGAAAAACCAGAGACATAGTGAAGATGATAAATACTTTAAACAGATTCAGACAAATAGAAATTATGACGCCAGCGGAACTATTATAGGAGGTAGAATATGGGCAAAATCACAGAAAGAGAAATTGAAGGAATAAGAAAAATAGTGGAAGAGGAATTTCCAGACGACCCAGCCTTACAACAAATTCATATTGCAAGGAAAATTATCGCCAGGGAAGCGGAGCATGAAGGATTAAGTTTTCTTGAATACATCAAATCGTTGGGGAAGCAAGTTAAGGATGTCTACCAAAGGCATGGCGCATGACGGTTTAGTTCAACAGGCCCTGAACGAACTCTTCTAAACCAGCTTATCCCCTCAAGTAACCTCCCCATTCAGCTATGGCATAGCTACTGCAGTTTGTGCCTCTGTTACCAGAGCCTCATGATATAATACCTCCAAAAGAGCAGGTAATTCCGACCTCTAAGTCTCAAGGAGAGGTGGCTGAGTCTGGTTGAAGGCGCTCGACTCGAAATCGAGTAGGCGAGGTAACCCTTGCCTCGGGGGTTCAAATCCCTCCCTCTCCGCCAGTTCTGAAATAACCAGGAGTTAAATCAACCTCTCTTTAGCATCTCCGGCCAGCCTACGGGGGCAAGAAGCCCCTCCACATTGCTGCCCAAACCCCCATTCATACCTAGACCCAAGTTTACGAACAAAACCCACTCAAGAAGGACTTTGGTATTTTCTGTAGAATAAAACTAATGTTCGAGCCGTTTTATTCCGATAAATATATTGGGGAGCACAATAAGGAGACGGAGGTGAAAAAGCCGGCAACAATTGTGCTATAATAGAAGTAGCAATGGCGTGTACGCGAAAGCAATCGGCCCACCAATATCGTAGATTGGCCGGGTGCGTATTCCCAATGAGCTTTTCACTGAGCAGGTGCCAGGAAGGCAGGCTCTCTTCACTTGGTTGTCGGGGTCTGCTGGAGCAAATGACAAAACCGACTCCTTGAGAGTAGTCGGTTTTTGTTTCCATTTATGCAGAATTTCGAGGAAAGGAGGTGACATTACACATATCAAAACTAATGTTCGAGCCGTTTTATTCCGATAAATATATTGGGGAGCACACTAAAGAGACGGAGGTGAAAAGAATGGGATACCTGAGCAAGCTCTATGTCCGACTCTCCCTTCTGTGGGATGAGAAGGGAGCTACCGCCGTGGAGTATGGGCTGATAGTGGCTCTTATCGCAATCGTCATAATTGTTGCAGTCACGGCCGTGGGTGGCAATTTGAGCGCCCTATTCCTGAGGATAGCAGAGGCGCTCAAAATATAGCAGACGCGCTCCTTTGATCTTGAGGAAGCGGCTGGCAAAGCGTAAGAAGAGGATTCTGAAAGCTCGACCAGAGATAGATGTGGGTCGAGAGCTCTTTCATGGATCTCTCGAAAAGACTGCTTTGTTTGTCTCCTACGTTCCAGCCTGGTCTTGAAGGTGGTTTTTGATCCCAGGTAGCGGGAGCTTCTCCAGGGAGTCAGGAGGCCTGGGGGAGTTCCCGTGTGCCACCTTTGGCTACTGTAACATGGCCAAAGTTTCGTCGCAAACCACTTCGGACCTGTTTCTTGCTCGTATCCATAGTTCAGACATGACCTGGACCCGATTCAGAAACTCTCTGAAAAGCGAAAAAGGTTCCAATGCCGTTGAATTCGCCCTTCTTCTTCCTGTGCTAGTGATGTTGATCTTTGGCATTTTCGAATTTGGACTTGCCTACAATAACTATCTGGCCATCACCCATGCTGCCAGGGAGGGAGCCCGAATAGCCTCGGTGGATCTTAACAACCCCGATCTGGAAAGTATTATCATTGAACGAGCCTATCCAGTTCCCCTCACGGAAGACAATATTGATATAAGCACTCCCGAGGGGACGGACATAGGAGATCCAGTATGGGTGGTAATAACCTATACAGTTTCCATAAATATACCCCTTGCGGGAAGCTGGAATATTCCTCTCACCAGTAGGGCGATCATGCGCCTGGAGAACTATGAGGAATAAAAATAGCCGAAGGGAAGCAGGTTGGGTTATGAGGAATGAAAACAGTCCAATGGAAACATCTTTAGAGGATGAGAAGGGCACCATAGCCATTATAGTTGCCCTCTCTCTGGTAGCCCTGACGATGGTGACGGCCCTGGTGGTCGATGTGGGCTCTCTCTATCAGGAGAGGAGGTTTCTTCAGACCGTGGCTGACTCCGCTGCCCTGGCCGGGGCCCAGGAGTTGCCCGAGAGCCCCGACGGAGCCAGGCAGAGAGCTATCGAGTACGCTGCTAAACATGGGGTAACTATTACTGCCAGTGACGTGGAGATTGGCTCCACCCTGGCCAGCAATGATACCATAACTGTGACCCCCTTTAATCCCAGCGCTCCCCTCTACTTTGCCCGAGTGCTGGGAATCGACTCGGTCCGAATACAAGCCAGGGCTAAAGCCATCATTGCCTCGCCGGAAGAGTATGTGGGGGTGGTGCCCTGGGGGATTCCCGAGGAGGATTGGGAGCCAGGTGTGGAGTATGTACTGAAGTGCCCCCCGGGACCCGGTGGTTGTCACGCGAAGGGCAACTTTCGAGCTCTGCGTCTGGATGGTGAACCAGGGGCCAAAGAGTACCAGGAGAACCTAAGAGAGGGTGCCACTACGCCTTATAAAGTCGGAGATGTAGTGGATACCCAGACCGGAAATATGAGGAAACCCACCGAGAAAGGGGCGAAGGAGAGGGTGGCCAGTGATCCAAATCCGGGGATGCAGTCGTTTCTATCTCTGGTCTACTGGGATGGGGGAGGGTACCGACTGCGTGTCCTCGACAGCCAATTCGTCATGGTTCTCCTAGTCTCCCCACCGGGGCCGGGGGTGAGCGAACCAGTAGAGATACGGGCTTTCGTACCTTTTATGATCACTCATATTGGGAAGCACGAAGTTAAGGGTACTTTCCTCCATGAAGCCTTGATCAACTATAAGGGGCCCATTACTGGCGTCCAGCCAGGGGGGATCAGGGTAGTAAGACTGACCGAGTAACGGGCCGCGAAATCGGAGTGGCGCCGCAGGCTCGGTGGGTTCAACAACTTGAGCCGCGCCAAAGATGGGCCGTAGAGGTGGTCTGTTTTTGTGGATAATCACCTTAATTAATGTCTGGGGTATCGAATGAAAATTAGAATCATTCTGCTGTTGTTTGCCATAGTTCTGGGGGCGGTAGCGGCCTTTGGCGTCTTTGCCTACGTGACAAGTATCAAAACTTCTGTTGAGGAAAAGGTGGAGAAGGTCCAGGTTCTGGTGGCTGGGCGCAATATACCTAAGTGGACACCTGTGACAGCCATAGCAAAAGACATCTCCCTGGCCGGAATTCCCAGGGAGTACCTGGTAGAGGGCGTGCTCACCTCCCTGGATAAGTACAAAGGGCATGTGACAGCCACTCAGATCAATAAGGGTGAGCAGATAACCTCTACCAAGTTTGTCCTCCCCGAACAGGCCGGGCTGGCTTTTGTGATCCCTGATGGCCTGGTGGCCGTCTCTATCCAGGTGGATGAGGTCATTGGAGTCTCTAATCTCATCAACATTGGGGACCGAGTCAACGTCATCGCTACTTTCGAGGAGGCTACGGAGCAGACCGCCGAGGTATTGGAGGGAGACCCAGCTATTACTAAAACTCTCCTATGGAATGTGCAAGTTCTCTATGTAGGAACGTATGTGCCCTCAGATGGGGAAGGCCAGGAACAGAAAGCTTTTCCTGCTCCGAGCGGTCAGGAGCTGAAGGAGATCACCACGATTACTCTGGCAGTCACCCCTCTACAGGCAGAGAAGCTGGTCTTCTCCGAAGATATGGGCAGGGTGAGATTGGCCCTGTTGCCAAGAAAGGGCATTGAGGAGACAGCCACCCCAGGCCGTTTCCTGGGGAATATATTTGAATAGCAGGCAGAACTGAGGGTGCGCCAGGACTTGCTCTGTGGAGCTGTTTAACAAAGGAGCCATGCTTGGAGAAAGTTAGTGTGGTATTGATTGACAGAGAAGTGCAAAGCCTGCAGAGGGTGCGGGAACTGCTTGAGGATGCTCCCGGAATAGAGGTGGTAGATAGATCCACTGATCTGCACGAACTGGATTTCCACCTGAGCCAGAGGATTGTGGCAGTGATCCTGGTGGGGCCCGGGTACCAAATTGAAGACGTCACCCCTATTCTGGAGCGGCATAGTGTGGATCTGGCTTTCGTCAGCGTTATCCTTCTGGCGGAGGAGGTTTCTGCCGGGCACCTGAGGCAGGCTTTGAAACTGAACGTGAGGGACGTGCTGGAAGTATCCTGCTCTCGGGAAGATCTTCTGGAAACCATCCAGCGGGCCTATGAAATTTCCAGGAAGGTCTATTCCGAAAAAGTGCTTTTGGGAGAGGGGATTACGAGAAAGGAAGGGCACCCCAGGGCAAGAGTGGTGGTAGTATTCGGCCCCAAAGGAGGTTGCGGCAAGTCTTTTCTGGCGACCAACCTGGCTGTGGGTCTGGAAGTCAGGAAAAAAGGGCCGGTAGTCCTTTTTGACATGAACTACCAATCTGGGGATGTGGCCATTATGCTGGGTCTCTTTCCCCAATATACCGTCTATGATGTCATGGCTGATATCGACGGGCTGGACAAGGAGATGCTGAGCCGTTCTTTGACTCCTCATGGCTCAGGGGTAAAGGTACTGCCGGCTCCTCTGGAATTCCAACAAGCACAGTTCCTTACTGATCGGGCTACGGGCAAGATGGTGCGTCTCCTTGCTCAAATGAACAATTTCATCATTATCGACACAGATTCTTCTTTCTCGGACCATCTCCTGGCTGTTTTGGATCAGGCTGATCATTTATGCATGGTTGCCAGCAACGAAGTCCCCAGCATTAAAAACCTGAAGCTCGGTCTGCAGATTCTGGGGAAGCTCAATTTTCCAGAGGAAAAGATCTTGATCGTTCTGAACCGAGCGGGCACTAAGGTAGGTCTCAGCCCGGAGGAGATAGAAGAGACTATCCAGAGAAAGATAGACGCTGCTATCCCCAGCGACAAGGTGGTGCCCATAAGTGTAAACAAAGGAGTGCCGGTGATCACCCAATATCCCCGCTCCCCGGTCAGCAAGAGGCTTTTCCAGTTGGTTGAGCTGTTATCAGCGGAGAAAGTAGGGAGGGGCAGATAAATTTTACTGTCTTCTCAGCAAGGGTGGCGGGAAGATAAAGGAGGAGCACCAGATATATGGAACTACAAGAAAGGCTGCAGAAAATCCACAGATTGGAAAATGGTATGAAGGCTAAGGCCGTGGAGGCCAGGGGAAGAGAAAGAATCGTGGCTGCGGTAAAACGGCGGGTCCACCTCCGTCTCATTGAGGAAATGACCGGGGCCCTGGCCAAAAAAGAGGTAAGTGATGCTGAGCTGAGAATCAGGGTCTCCAAAGAAGCCAGCAGGATCCTGACCGACGATGGAACCCCCATTACTACTGAGGAGAAAAGGAGAATCATCGCGGATATCATTGACGACGTGGTGGGATATGGTCCTATCGAATGTTTTCTGGAGGACCCAGAGGTAACGGAGATTATGGTCAATGATCCCTACACCATTTATGTTGAGAAAGATGGCAAGATTTACCCCACCGATAAAGCTTTTCTGGATGAAGTACATCTCATGAGGATTATTGACAAAATTGTAGCCCGGGTAGGGAGAAGGGTGGATGAGTCGGTTCCCATGGTGGATGCTCGATTGCCCGACGGATCCCGGGTCAATGTTATCATTCCTCCCCTGGCTCTTGACGGTCCGGTGCTGACGGTCCGTAAGTTTTCCCACCATCCCTTCACTATCCAGGATCTGGTGGAAATGGGTACCCTGACCCAGAAGGCAGCTAATTTTCTGAACGCCTGCGTCAGAGGGCGTCTTGATATTCTCACCTCTGGAGGCACGGGGACGGGCAAAACCACTATTCTCAATGTTCTCTCTTCTTTCATCCCCGGTGACCAAAGGATCATCACCATTGAGGATGCCGCGGAGCTGCAGTTTCACCAGAGACATGTCATTCGTCTGGAGTCCCGACCTCCCAACATAGAGGGCAAAGGTCAGGTATCCATTCGGGATCTGGTTCGAAATGCCCTGAGAATGCGCCCGGACCGGATTATTGTGGGAGAGGTAAGAGGTGGTGAGGCCCTGGATATGCTCCAGGCCATGAACACTGGACACGACGGAAGTCTCAGCACAGTACATGCCAACTCTCCCCGGGATGTCCTCTCCCGGCTGGAGACCATGGTTCTTATGGCCGGGCTGGATCTTCCCGTCCGGGCCATAAGGGAGCAGATCTCCTCGGCCATTGATCTCATTGTCCATCTGAACCGCCTCAAAGACGGAACCAGACGAGTGGTAAGCGTGACCGAAGTTCTGGGAATGGAGGGAGATGTTATTACCCTGCAGGATCTCTTTCTTTTTGATTTTGCCATGGGTATGGACTCCACTGGTAGATACCGGGGAAGACTTAAATCCACTGGACTACGACCGCACTTCATGGAGAAGTTACGCAATTATGGAATAGATATATCTCCAGAAGTCTTTGAGCGGGAAATATGAAAACGCCATTGTTAGCGCCCACCCCTTGGAAGCTGCCTCTTCCAGCAGGGGGTTATTTTCTACCTGGAGGGAAGACTCTTATTATAGGAGTTTTATTTTTTCTCCTGGCCAGTCTCTTCCCCTCTTTGTCCCGGGCCGATGAGGGCGACATCCTCATCAAGAGTTTCAGCATTGAGCAATATCCCCAGGTCGACATTTACTTGGGTTTTCAGGAAGACTCGCCTTTAGACGTGGAAGGATTAACCGAGAGGAACTTCACCATCTCTGAAGATGGGCAGGTAGTTACCGAATTTTCAGTGAACACTTTAGGCCAGATAAGTGAGCCCATCGGTGTAGTACTTCTCATCGATACCAGCGGGAGCATGAAAGGCAAGCCCATAGCCAATGCTATCGCCGCGGCCTCTCTTTTTGTCGATCAGATGCGGGAGATCGACCTGATTGCTGTGGTGGGCTTTGCCGATGAGGTGACTACCTATACCACCTTTATATCCGACAAAGCCATGCTGAAAGAAAAGATCTCCCAGCTTAAGGCCAGAGGAGAGACTTCTCTTTACGATGGGATCGTGACCGCCGCCGATCTTTTTAGCGACAAAAAGATAAAACACAGATATATCGTGGTTCTTTCTGACGGAGCAGACACAGTGAGTAAGCTCACCGACGAGAGCGCTATCGCCAGCTCCCTGAGGGAAAAGGCCGCGGTCTACTCTATAGCTCTGGAGTCCCCGGAGTACAAACCAGAGGTTCTGGAGAAAATATCTAAGCGTACTGGCGCTGAAATCTTATTTGCGCCCAGTTCTGAGGAGCTGGAGGATCTCTACCTGGAGATTTCCAGAAAGATTGAGAATCAGTACAAAATTGTCTATACCAGCCTTTGGCCCAATGTGGAGGAGATTAAAGTTGATCTGGAGATTCGCCGGGGAGGCTACTCGGCTCTGACCAACTGGAGCTATAAAAACCCTTTTTATGTCCCAGCCCCCACAGGCTTCCAGAGATTCCAAAGACCTCCATTCTTGACTCTCTTTGATAACCTTTATGTAAGAGTGGCTGTATATGCTTCCCTGTTCATGAGTGTGCTTCTCTTTCTGTATATCTTTGTGGGTCTTCTTTTCCCCGCCCGCCGAAAGCTTAAAGAGTGCCTTAAGCCCTACAGCTCTGATATGGAGCTGGGCGAGGGGAACGAGTACGGGGAAGTGGCCGCCAGGCTCGGGCCTTTGCGAAGAATTAGCGGCTTTGGTTCTGCGCTGGCTGCCCGGAGGGGTTTTGGAGAATTTTTCCAGCTCAAACTGGACCGGGCTGGTCTCAGCTTGCTGCCCTCTGAGTTCATAACTTTACATCTCCTTTCGGTAGTCATGGTAAGCTTCGGTACTTATTTTGTCTTCAAGAATATACCCCTTACTCTTTTGACCATTGTGGGTATGACTACAGCCCCTTTCTTACTCCTATCCCAACAGGCCAGATCCAGAATAAGGAATTTTCACAATCAGTTACCCGATGCTCTTCAGATACTGGCCAGTTCCCTACGGGCGGGATATAGCTTGAATCAGGCTCTCAGTGTGGTAGTGGACGAGATGGGTCCTCCCATCTCCAGCGAGTTTAAGAGCGTGCTGACCGAGATAAGGATGGGCCTTCCGGCCAGGGATGCCCTGGAGAGCCTGGCCCGAAGAATTAACAGTGAGTATATGTCCTGGACTATTATGGCTATCAACATTCAGAGAGAGGTGGGAGGCAATCTGGCCGAGGTGCTGGAGACTATCTCTGACACCATCAGGGAGAGAGATAGAGTTCTACGCCAGATTAAGGTCCTCACTGCCGAAGGGAAGATTTCAGCCTACATTCTGATCGGGCTACCTGTTGCCGTCTCTTTGCTCCTGTTTTTGTTAAACCCGGACTATATTGGCCTCTTGTTCACCACGGCTCTGGGTAAGGCCATGCTGGCAGGCGCTGTAGCTCTGATGATCCTAGGGATAATCTGGATGAAAAGGATTGTGACTATTGAATACTGAAGTCTTCATAAAGCTAGTCGAGTTTATGGACTTAGGCCAGAGGTTCTATCTGAGTCTGGGAGCGGCCTTCCTTTCTGTCCTTTTCCTGGTTCTTTTCGTGGGTCTCAGCATGAGGGGTAAGAGCCGGGGTGGTCCTCTAGATCGTCTGGGCCGCTATTTTAGTCATGTTGAGGACCAGAGACAGGTGGTCTCTCCTTTTATGGAGAGGGCCATTCTGCCCTTCTGGAGGAAGGTCGCCTCTTTGGTGATCAGGATCAGTCCCGGAGGCATTATTGAGGCAGCCGAACAGAGACTGGTATTGGCCGGCAGTCTGGAAAAGGTGGGCGTGGATGTCTATCTCTTTACCAAGATTCTCTTCCCCTTCGGGATGCTCTTTCTTACCATTCTGCTTTATCTTTTTCTCTCTCCCACTCCTCTGCTGAGTGTTATTCTGATAGGCAGTATCCCCCTTTCTTACTTTCTGCCCGATTTCTATCTGAAACGTAGAATCGAAAAAAGGCAGACCGAGATCAAAAAGACGCTTCCCGATGCTCTGGACATGCTGGTTATCAGTGTAGAGGCGGGTATGGGCTTCGACCAGGCTTTGCACAAAGTGGCAGGAAATATAAAGGGGGCTCTGGCCGAAGAGCTAAACAAGATGCTCCAGGAGATGGGGGCAGGTCTTGCCCGCCGGGATGCTTTGCGCAACCTGGCTCGTCGCACAGACGTAGCGGATCTCAATGCTTTTGTAGCAGCTATGATTCACGCAGACATCTTCGGACTAAGCATCGGCCGGGTCCTTCGGGTACAGGCTTCTGACATGAGAAGCAGAAGAAGACAGCATGCTGAGGAGATGGGAGCCAAAACACCGGTCAAACTTGTCCTTCCCCTTATATTATGTATTTTCCCTGCTCTTTTAACCGTCATCCTGGGACCGGCAGTTATCCGGATCTACTATACTCTAATCCAACGATTGTAGACTTCGCCCCAAGAGGGTTTCACCCATCCTCTACATCCTCTAAATGGCTGATCTAGTCTGTTGATTCTGATATACTTAATATCGATCGTGCTAAGCGGGGAGCTAGCGGTGCCCTGTACCCGCAATCCGCTATAGCGGGGCTGAATTCCGAACAGAGGCGCTTTGTTGGTGGGGCCTGGGCCGGAGTAAGAAGCGATGATGGTCAGGTCCCATGCGGCGAGAGCTCGTAAACCCCGTCAGATCCGGAAGGAAGCAGCGGTAAGCGAATCCTCTTGGGTGTCATGGGAGAGCCTGGCCGGAGCTTACTGCTCTTGGTGACGCTCATTGGCAGACGTCGACGGGAGGTGCACGATCGATTTTCTGGCGGACAGCGCCGTCGGCCCTGTAGCCGATGGGGGCAAAGAATCTCTCTTTGCAGGCTGTCCGTTTTTGTGTGGCATACTGTAAGATTTCAGTAGGTGGAGGGTTCAAGGAATCGCCCATGCGCCGCGGCGCACCACGTCGCCTGAAAATTGGGTTATTTTCAAGGGAGGAAAAGAAAGACCCCAGTGGTGTACTTGATGACAGGGTCTCCCGATATTGATACAATGGAAAAGGTCCAATAGATCAATAGAACTGATCTGACCACAGCTAGAACCCAGGTGTCATAAGATAATGCAACATATTTCTCTCTATCGCAGGTGGCGGCCGCAAACTTTTGAAGAGGTCATAGGCCAGAGCCACATCACTAAAACCCTGGCTAATGCCATCAGGTATAATCAGTTGTCCCATGCCTTCATATTTTGTGGTCCCCGGGGTACCGGCAAGACCAGCACGGCTCGAATATTGGCCAAATCCATAAACTGTGAGCAGGGTCCTACTCCCAACGCCTGCAACCAATGCCAGAGCTGCATTCAGATTTCCAACGGCACATGCCTGGATGTCATCGAAATAGACGCCGCCTCCAACCGGGGAATAGATGAGATCAGAGCCCTTCGGGACAAGATCCATTTTTCTCCTGCCACGGTCAGGACCAAGGTGTACATAATCGATGAAGTGCATATGTTAACTACTGAGGCCTTCAACGCTCTCCTGAAGATTCTGGAGGAACCTCCTTCCCATGTCATCTTTGTTCTGGCCACCACCGAGCCCAACAAAGTTCTTCCCACCATTATGTCCAGGTGTCAGAGGTTCGATTTTAACCCCATCTCCGTGGACGTAATAATGAGAAAACTAAGGCTTGTCGCTCAGAAAGAGGAGCTGGAAATCCCCGAGGATGCTCTGAGACTCGTTGCCCGACATGCCGCGGGGAGCCTCCGGGATGCTGAAGGCGCCCTGGAACAGATGGCGTCCTTTTCGGGGAAGAGGATCACTGTGGAAGATGTGCAGACAGTCCTGGGAGTGGTGGATGTGGCGTTGCTTTTTGAGGCGGGTGATCTTTTCATCGAGAAGGACGCCGCGGAGGCTCTGTTTCTCGTCAACCGACTTTTTGAGAGCGGCCGTGATCTTCGGCAATTTACCAGGGAATTACTGGAGCATCTGAGAATATTGATGATCATTCAAAATGTGGATGACCCCCGGTCTATTTTGGATTGTAGCCAGGAGGAGATGGAAAGATACAGAGCTCAGGCCTCTCTGCTGAGAGATGGAGAGGTTCAAAGATTTCTCCATCTTTTCGGAGAGACCTATAGAGAGATGCGCTGGGATAGTAACCCCCGGCTGCTTCTGGAGCTGGCCATGGTCAAGGCCATGAAGGTGGATGCGGATGACTCCCGAGAGGCTCTCCTGGCTCGACTGGAAGCTCTGGAAAGTATGATAGAGAAAGACCGGGGCAGCGGCCTACTTAGGGATAGGCCCGATATAGCGAGCAGGGTGGTGCAGCAGAAAAGAGAGGGGAGGGAGCCGGAGGAGAGCCTGGCTCCTCGGGAGCCAGCTCCTGCCCACGGTAGGGCTGGAAGTTCTCCTGGCCCGGGGCACGCGGTGGACCTGGCCTCTCAGAAACCAATTTCTTTCCCCGAGCGCCCAGACGGGGCATATTCTCAATCTGAGACTACTGCCCCCACTCTTGAGCCAACTACTCCTGAGGGCAAGGTAGATATTACCGAGATCAAAAAGAAATGGCAGGCTATTTTGGAGAGGGTCAGGGAGAAGCGGATACCTACCCACGCCCTGCTGCTGGAAGGAAGTCCGCTAGATTTCCGGAATGGAGAGCTGACTATTGAATTCGACAGCATCTTTCACATCCATAAGGAAAAGGTGGAGAAAGGTGAGCACAAAAGGATAGTTGAAGCGGCTCTGGCGGAGATGACGGGGGAGGCCATCCGGATAAAGTGCGTCATAGCCGCCCCATCCTCACCAAAACCCCAGGTGGAGAGTATCTATCAGCACCAGGAGACTGACGAAGAAAGCGGGGGAAAGGCCAGAGACGAGACCAGGGAAAGGGCCACCAAAGAGGTCGAAAAAGAAACAAGGGAAGAGGAGAAGGGTGACTCGCCCAAATCTTTGAAGAATTCCGTCGATCCCATCGAACTTATTAAGGCGCGCTTTAAGGCTAAAGTAGTCCAGAAGATAGATCTGAAAGATGAGGAGAAGCTCTGGAAATGAACGGAAATGTTATAAAAATGATGGGTCAACTGAAAAAGATGCAGAAAGAAGTGGCCAGGATTCAGGAGGAGCTATCCAGGGAGAGCTTTGTGGCTACCTCGGGAGGCGGAACGGTGAAAGTGTCCGTAAATGGAAATCAGGAAGTGGTGGAAGTAACCATAGATCCCGCAGCCCTGAATCCAGAGGACGCAGCAATTCTGCAGGATATGTTGGTGGTGGCGATCAATGAGGCCATGGATCAGTCCCGGCAGGCTTATGCCAGGAAAATGGGAGATCTGACAGCCAGCCTTGGCCTGCCGCCAGGGATTTTGTAGAAAGTGGGTATCCACTTGACGCAAGTGCGCCCTAGATGTAGTGGGGGGAACGGAATTGTCTGAGCACAAGATGTAGGAGGGACTTGCGCTAACTAGATACCCACTTTGTAGAAAAGAAGGCGTCCTGCAAACGTAGAGGAGCCAGAGATGGCCTACTATACCCTTCCGGTAGAAAATCTGATAGAGGAGCTAAGAAAACTGCCTGGCATCGGGCCTAAGTCAGCCCAGAGGATCGCCTTTTACCTTTTGAAGGTTCCCCGAAAGGAAGCCCTCAAACTGGCTCATGCTATTGCTGAAGCCAGGGACAGGGTAAAGTTCTGCCAGATCTGCTTTAACGTAACCGAGAGGGAGATCTGCGAGATATGTAGCAATTCAAAAAGGGATAGCTCAGCTATCTGCGTGGTGGAGGAACCCATGGATATTGTGGCTATCGAACGGACCAATGAATACAAGGGTCTTTATCATGTCCTGGGTGGGGCTATATCACCCATTCAGAATATCGGTCCAGACGAGATCAGGATTAAGGAGCTCCTGGCCAGGGTGAAGGAGGGGCAGGTCAAAGAGGTAATAGTGGCCACAAATCCCAATATCGAAGGAGAAACCACGGCTATGTACATATCCAGGATTCTTTCTCCTCTCCAGGTCAAAGTGACCCGCTTGGCAAGTGGTCTTCCCGTGGGAGGAGATTTGGAGTACGCTGATGAATTGACTCTGGGCAAAGCCCTGGCGGGAAGACGAGAGATATGACCAGAAGGCTATGAAGGCGGGATTGGCCGTGGGATCTGGTAAACGCGAAACCTGGGAAATACAATGACCTTGAGATATCTGAAAGTTGACCGCTCACGGGGGGTTGATCATGGAATCGATTAAGGAAGCTGAGAATAAGACCTGCCAGGTGCAAAAATCTTTAGAGTTCTTCTCCCATTTCCTCCAGGACAAAATGTGTGGCAAGTGTCTGCCCTGCATGTATGGCACAGAGCAGATCATCGAGATATTGCAAAAACTCATCCAGGGAGAGGGCGAGGAGAACGACACCCATCTTCTCCGCCTGATCTCTTCCGGGCTGGAGGAGACGGTACGCTGCAAGCATGGCCGGGACGCGGCTGCGGTTCTGACCAGCTCGCTGTTATTCGAAGAAAAATATCAAGAACATTGGGAGGAAAAGCGGTGCTCCTCAAGAGTAAGCTTTCAGTAAACCTCGTGTTTACCTGGCGCAAGAAGTTCCCTCTACCCTCTGGACACGAAGGCCTCGGTTGTGTATTATGGTAGTATGGCTACCGAGAGTCCTGATACTCATAGAGAATTAGTTGAACTCCGCCGGCAGATCAACTACTGGCGGGCACAGCATACCCGTGCGGTCGAACGCCAGGCTATCTGGAAAGAAAAGGCGCAACAACTTAAACAGATGGTCCGCCAGCAG
>NZ_BLRZ01000017.1 GCF_013281975.1 Candidatus Hakubella thermalkaliphila
CCACCCTATCCCCGGGGCGGAGGACGTCTGCTTCTAGAAGAGCTGTACCTATGGGGATGGGGATGGGGATGGGGATGGGGATGGGGAGGATGTACTACGAGAGATCTCTCCATCCGAAGTGGATGATCTCCTTCTACCTCCTGTGAGCAGGAGGTCAGTCTCCCAGAAATTGGTAATGGCTCTTCACCGGGCGGAGAGGTTGCAAAATCTCCTTCACAGCAATAGCCAGAACCTCCACGGTGAGCCTTTTCTCCCCAAGCCAAAAGTCATCTCGGTGATAGGCTCTAGAGGAGGCTGTGGCGTTTCTCTTTTCTCTTCTTATCTGGCCCACCTGGTTTCCAGGGAGCTAAAAGATCAATCTGTCCTGATGGCCGATTTTGATGTGGAAGAAGGCGATCTGCGGATGATTTTCGGAGGGCAGGAGGCTTTGCGAGCCAGAGGTTATGGCGAGCTCATCGACGTGGTGGACGAGTTGGATAAAGATATGATAGGCAGAGTGATCCATAAGGTTGGTGACCTCAACCTTCTCTTTTCTCCCTCTCCGGAACAACTCCTGGATAGCCTGAATTTGCATTTTTTTCAGTCCCTTTTAAATTGCCTGCGAGACTCCTTCCGCGTGCTCCTCCTGATCCTATCTGCCAACCTGGGAATGCCATCCACCCGGGTGGCCCTATCTGCTTCAGACCTTGTTCTGGTTATAACAGAGCCGAGACCTTTTGCCATCAGGGGACTGCAGAGGCTGCTGGCTCTTTTGGCCAAATTGGTTCCGGAGGCAGATCTCCGGGTGATCCTCAATAAATTTGATTCCGTGCAGGCTCTCCCGACCCCTCTGGTTGAGAAAGCGATTGGGAGGTCAATTTACAGAAAGATACCCGAGGATGCAGCTCTCGGACTTCTCTTTGAGCAGACGGGTACGCTTCTCTTGGAAAGAAGAGATCTCTCTGTGGTAGCTTCGATTTATGAGATATGTAGCGATCTCTTTTTGGTGGGAGACTTTAAAGGTGGGGAGACGGGGAGATCTATTGGGAAGGAACTCATGAGTGCCTGGAGGTTAGCGTCCAATTTTCTCTTTGGGAAATAAGGAGAAAGTAGAGGATCCTTTGCTCAGGCGGCGGCCTCCATGAGCTTAAGAGCCGCCATAATATTCTCATGGTTAGTGGACAATGATGCCATGAATACGGATTGTCTGTTATCTTCCTACCCTGTTCAGGAATCCTCCTCCACTTTGTCCAGGGCGGTTTGAAAAAGCCTGAAGTATCCGAACCCTAAAAAAATTTTTTCCGAAAGGTCTTTACAAGAAGATGTTTCTATAATATAATGTGCTTATGTACTTTTATGTATAAATCTAAATAGGTAAAGGATTAACAGCAATGAATCTGGAAGTCTTTCTCCACGATTCCGTCATCGACAGAATCAACACCGAGCAGTTCAAGGTCTTAAGTCCTGATGAAAAGAGAAAGAAGGTCCGGGATCTCATAAGTCGGATAGTTTCAGAAGAAAAGATGATACTCCCTCGCCATCTTTTGGAGAAAATATCCAGCCAGATATGTGATGAGATAGTGGGTCTGGGGCCTATTGATTTTCTTCTTAAAGATGAGAGTGTGACCGAAATAATGGTCAATGGCCCCTTTGAGGTCTATATAGAACGTGAGGGGAAGCTATTTCGCACTGAAATCCAGTTTGCCGATGAGGAACACCTCCTGAAGACCATAGAAAGGATCGTAGCGCCCCTGGGGCTCAGGATTGACGAGAGTAGCCCCAAAGTAGATGGCCGCCTTCCCGACGGATCGCGGATTAATGCGGTCATTGCCCCCATATCTCTTAGGGGTCCGGTCCTGACTATCCGAAAGTTTGCGGCCAGACCCATCTCCGTTGAAGAGCTGGTGGAGAGAGGGAGCCTTAGTTCGGAGATGGCTGCTCTGCTGCGAGCTTTGATCCTTTTTCGAAAGAATATAGTAATCTGTGGGGGAGCAGGGAGCGGGAAAACCACCTTGCTTAACAGCCTTTCCGCCTTCATTCCTCCGGATGAGCGGCTGATAACCATTGAGGATTCGGCAGAGCTGAATCTCAACCAACCTCATGTTATCTCTCTGGAAAGTCGGCCTCCCAATATTGAGGGCAAAGGGGAGATCCTTATAAGAGATCTGGTCAGAAACGCCTTACGAATGAGGCCGGACCGGATTATAGTGGGTGAGGTCCGGGGTGGAGAAGCTGTGGACATGCTCCAGGCCATGAATACCGGCCACGATGGATCTCTAACCACTGCCCATGCTAACTCCCCTGGAGACCTCATCTCTCGCCTGGAGACTATGGTTCTAATGTCCGATATTGAACTTCCGGTCAGGGTGATCAGAGAGCAGATTGCCTCGGCTCTGGATTTTATCGTCCATCTGGCCCGTTTTTCGGACGGTACCAGAAAAATAACCAATATTGTCGAGGTACAGCGCTCTCGCAAAACGGCCATACGGCTCCGGGACATTTTCTATTACCAGTTTGAAGGCCTCGACCAGGACAAGAGGGTGTTGGGCTCTTTTCAAGCCACGGGGTTGTTGCCCACCTCTCTTGAGCAACTGCACCTGGCCGGGATCGAGCTGCCCGAGGAGGTTTTCCGAAATGACTAACTTTGTGTTACTAGCCTTTCTTTTAGTCTCCCTCTCGGTGGTTGTGATCAAAATTGGCCAGGATTTGATATTCCAATCCCGTAGGATAGGACGCCTGGGCGCTCTTACAGGGCATGGGAAATTCGCTTTGATCCATGAATTCTTACCCCTGCCCTTTGGCGGGATGGAAAAGATAACAGATTTGTGGCCAGCCCTGGTTCATAGGCTGAACAGAAGGGAAGCCGGAAAGGGTACGAGCAAAAGGGGGGAATCCCTGCTTCTCTGGGCAGCCGTTTTTGTAGGTCTTCTTGCCATCTGGAGAAATGTTTTTGTGGCCCTTTGCTTTACCTTTGTCTGCTTTATCCTCAAGAGCATAATATCCGAGACTCTGGAAATGAAAAGGCAAGAGATGTTGAGGGAGGAAATCCGGAACTTTCTGGAAGTTCTGGAGATGGGGTTCAGAGCCGGCCTGTCCATAAGCCAGGTTCTTACTCTGGCCGGTCAGGAGGTGCGGGGCCTTTTGGGCGAGGAGCTGAAGAGATCATCGGAAGATCTACTTTTGGGACTTTCGCCTCTGGATGTGCTCAGGGGGATAGATAGTCGGCTGAGGAACAAGGAGTTTTCTCTCATTTATTTAATACTAAAGGTTCAGCGAAAGACGGGGGCCAATACGGTCAGGTTGCTCCGGGAGGTCTCGGAGAGCGTGAGGAGAAGGAACCAACTGAAAAGAGAGATCGATATTTTAACCGCCCAGGCTCGGCTTTCTGGTCTTGTAGTGTCTCTGTTGCCCTTTGGGTACCTGATCATTCTTTTTCTGGCCTCAGGGCCTGGCTTTCGGGCTGCTCTCAACACTCCCCTGGGGATGATTCTGGTCTCTCTGGGACTGCTCCTGGATTTGGCCGGTTTTCTTACCATCAGGAAAATAATGAGGATAGAGGTGGGATGAAAGATGGAAGGATCATGGTGGAGGAGATTTTACTCCCTGGCCCATCCCCTGGGTGGCTTCATAGTTCGGCTCCTGAGGAGAGTAGGTCTGCAGATTGACTTCAGAAAGATGCAGCTTCTTTTGTATCGGTCCGGCCTGGGAGGAAAAGTTGACCCGCAGTCCTGGCTGGGCCTGAAAGCGACATTTTCCCTTCTAGTGGCTTTGGTATTGGCTTTTCTGTTTCTGATTCTGCCTGGCTCTCTTGCTTTTAAGACCGTCTTTTTTCTCTGTGTTCTTTTCCTGGGCTTTCGGTTTCCGGACTGGCGGCTGGAGTCCAGGGGACGGGAGAGAAGAAAAGCCATAGATAGCCAATTACCTTACGCGGTGGACCTTCTAGCTACCTGCTGTCTGGCGGGGCTTAACATTCACCAGGCCATGAGCACCGTCCTTGCCGAGATCGGTGGAGTTCTGGGAGAAGAGATTACAGTCTCTTTGGGGCAACTGGAGTTGGGAATGGGAAAGGACGAAGTGCTAAAAGAGATGCGGGAGAGGACTGCCAGCCATTCCCTGGTGGACTTTTTCTCCTTCCTGTTCAGGGCCGAGAAATTGGGTACTCCGCTTGAGGACGTCCTGGCCTCCAAATCCAGGGATGTGCGGGACCTTCAGCGCAGCAGCGTGGAAAAGAAAGCTCGGCAGGCACCGGTTTTACTGCTTTTCCCCTTAGTGTTCTTGATCCTACCGTCCTTTATCCTGCTCACGGTGGGCATTTTCGTACTCCCGATTTTGAAAATGTAAATTTTGAGAGCGTAGAGCAGGTAAACAGTGAAAAATTTGGCGCCAACAGCCTGAAAAGGAAGGGGGGTGAGGAAATGAGAGGATGGACTAAGATGAGAGGGTGGAGTAGAAGGATCCTCCTCCGGATCTGGACGGAGGGGGGCCAGGCGACAGTGGAGTATGCGCTGGTCATTATCTTTGTGGTGGCCCTTGCCGGTATTCTTCTGAGTGTGGGTTCTCCGGCCATGAGAGAAGCTGTTAGCAAGATGTTCTCCAGGGTCCTGGGGGCGATCGGCTAAGAGGCCACCAAATCTCTACTCGAGTAGAGCACTGTATACAGGGAAGTTCTGCAAAAGTTCTGTGAAGTCTTATCAAGTTCTATGAAAGCTGGCTCTCGACCGGGCACCGAGATCCAAGTGCGAAAGGAATCGCCCATGCACCGCGGCGCACCACGTCGCATGAAAATTATGTTATTTTCAAGGGAGATCCCGGCAAGGGAGATCTATCCCTACAGCGATACTTAAGAATCTTGGTTCAATATGTAGGGCAATTTCTCTAATTGAACCACAACATATTGTAGGTATTCAGGTAAATGACGTTGTAGGGCTATGAAAGGAACCATCATTTCATCTAACCCGTGCAGGTCAAAAGGGCAGAAGGGACAATCCAGCCTGGAGTTCGCTCTGGTATTGCCTCTAGTTCTGCTGGTGGCATTGGTGCTGGCTCAGTTGGGGATCCTCCTCTTCTCCCACCTCATTCTGGTTCAAGCAGCCAGGGACGGAGTCCGAGAAGGGGTGGTTACCAATGACAACGGGGCCATCATCGAAAAAGTCAGAAACTCTGCCGCTTTGTTGGACCAGTCTAAGCTGAAGATAACCATATCGCCTGCCAGCAGTCACAGCAGAGGGATCGGGGACTCTTTGACGGTGAGCGTTCGGTACCGGGTATCCACTATCTTTCCCGGGCTGGACAGGATTTTGCCCACCTTCTTTACCATCAGATCCTCCACTAGCATGAGGATGGAGAAGGAGTGAGGAAGGTGGTGCAGGAGAGGCTATATAGGGACGGGAAAACATTGGATCAATATACCGGTGTGGTAGAGGGAACTCTGCAGGAAAAACAAGGTAGGATCGAGAAAACTTCTGCATCCGCGGAAAAAGCTGGACAGAGGGGCACAGAAGAGGGGAACATCTCCGTAGCCATGCTTTTTCTATTCACCCTGGCCATTTTTTCTATCCTGCTCCTGGCAGATCTGGGTGTTCTTCTGGCCACCAAGGAGGAACTGAAAGCGGCCGCTGATGCAGCCAGTCTGGCAGCAGCTCAGGAGATTTTTTTTCTGCGCGATGGCCGGGGAGTGGCCCAGGAATATGCCAGAAGGAACGGAGCCCGCCTGATCGGCTATTCCAGCGATGGGCAAAAGGTGGTGGTTTCAGTGGAGAAAGAGGTTAACTATGTCTTCTGGGGTAAACTTCTATCCTTACCATCTACGCTGGAAGTGACCTCGGCTGCGGAGATAAGAGAGGAGTGACTAATGAAACATATAGTACGCTAATCATATTAACTCTAGCTTGCTCATCTGGATGATACCGGGGCAAGCCTATAGCACTACAAGACATCGTGGGCCAATACCGTCAATTGTCCACTATCTTGAAGAAACTATGGTCATCCAATATCCTGAACTTTCTAAATTTGCTTGGGAAGCATCTCCAATTCCGTGATTTTTAACTAGACTGTTAGCTGTTTCTTCAATAGCAGTTAGGAGGACTTAGAGGTATAAACTTGGTCTGACAAGGGCATTTTCATCTTCCTAAGCTCTAAGACTCCTTAAAATTTTAATGGCATTTATTGGCGAAATCAAAAGAACGTAAGCTCATCACGGAAAAAGAGATGCTTACATTTGCTTGATTGCCTATTTGCCTGGGGGAGCATCTATACTATAATAAGCATGTTTTGGGTTTCCTTAACTCCTGTTCCGCCAAAGACGTCGGAACTGCTTAATCCAAAGGAGGTGAGACGTGCGTTACTACGAGACCATGATGATCCTGAAGTCCTCCCTTGACCATGAGGGGACAGAAGGTGTCATCACTAACTTCAAGGGCCTCATCCAAAAGCTCGGCGGAAAGGTGATCGACGAGGAGCGATGGGGCAGAAGGAAACTGGCCTATCCCATCAAGCATCAGGAATCTGGCATCTATGCCATCCTCTACTTCACTGGTGAGGGTGATCTGGTCAAGGAGCTCGATCGGGTCATGAAGATCACCGACGAAGTTACGAGATACAGGATAGTCAAGAGAGATGATCTTCTGAAAAAATCATTGATGAGAGGAGAATAAATGGCAAGGGTCAACAATCTTACCATAGTAGGTAACTTAACTCGAGATCCTGAACTGCGTTTCACTCCAGCGGGCAATCCTGTGGCCAGCTTTGGAATCGCGGTTAACAGAAGCTGGCAGAACTCTTCGGGAGAGTGGGTTGAAGAAACCAACTTTTTTGATGTCACGACCTGGAGCAGCCTGGCTGAGAACTGTGCCGAGTCTCTCTCTAAAGGGGATAGGGTTATCGTATCGGGAAGGCTGAACTGGAGGTCGTGGGAGAACAGCGATGGCACAAAAAGGAGCAAGGTAGATATTGTCGCTGATGCCATTGGGCCCAGCCTGGAATTTGCCACGGCGAAAATAACCAAGAACGTTAAGGGTGAGGCTCTTGGTGGAAAGATCGGACCCGTGGGCGAGAATGTGAATCTGGCCGATGAGGATATTCCCTTTTAGTATGGTGTGAGAAATAGAAATCGAGGAGGTACTTGTTTTGCGAAATTTGCGAAAAAGGCAACCAAAGAGCGACACACTTTTGCGTAAGCAGCAACGCAGGTTCTGTTATTTCTGTAAGGAAAAAATAGATTACATCGATTACAAGGATCTTAACCTGTTGCGCAAATATATTTCCGACAAGGGGAAGATCCGGCCCAGGAGGGTCACCGGGACCTGTGCTCAGCACCAGTCCGAGTTGGCCACTACCATTAAGAGGGCCAGAGAGCTGGCTTTGATTCCCTATACCAGCCATTAGAGTTCTAAAGTCAGGGAGGGAGAATGAAAGTCATTTTGAAAGAGGATGTAGAATCTCTGGGCATGATGGGGGATGTGCTGGAAGTAAAGGACGGCTACGCTCTCAACTTCCTTATCCCCAAAAAGCTGGCTCTGTCGGCTACCAGGGGAAATCTGAAACAGGCTGAAGTTCTGAAGCGAATCAGACTGAAGGGAGAAGCCAAAAGAAGAGAGGATGCTTTGGAACAGGCCCGGGCTGTGGCAGATTTAGTTCTGGAGATGGAGGCCAGAGCCGGGGAGGAGGGTAAGCTTTTTGGCTCCATTACGGCCAAGGATATCGCTGAGGAAATTGCGCGCAAGGTGAATATAATGGTGGACAAGAAACATATCAGACTGGAAAGTCCCATCAAACAAACAGGCGAACACGACGTTGAGATCAACTTCTACGCTAATGTCAGTGCTACTGTGAAAGTCAGAGTCAGGGGCGAAGAGGCCAAGAAGGAGAAGGCTGAGGAGAAAAAAGAGCAATAATGGTAGACCGAGTTGCTAATTTAACTTTAGACACATCTCGTCTGGATCGTGTTCCTCCCCATAATATAGAAGCTGAAGAGTCCCTTTTGGGAGCCATGATGATCTCCAGGGACGCGGTCCTAACCGCCAGTGAGATCGTAGATATAGATGATTTTTATCGAGATTTCAACCGGGAAGTCTACAGAGCCATCACTAATCTCTACTCTCAGGGAGAGCCAGTTGATCCAGTGACTGTGGCAGAAGAACTGAAGAAGATGGGGTTTCTGGAAAAAGTGGGGGGTAAGGTATTTATTCACAGCCTGGTTAGCAACGTGCCTATTGCTGCTAATGCCAAATACTACGCCACTATCGTCAACAACAATGCTCTTCTCCGGAGGTTGATTAACGCAGCCACCCGGATCGCTACCATGGGCTATGAGGTTCCCTCTGACATTGAG
Organism: Candidatus Hakubella thermalkaliphila; assembly: GCF_013281975.1. Classification (GTDB taxonomy): domain Bacteria; phylum Actinomycetota; class Humimicrobiia; order Hakubellales; family Hakubellaceae; genus Hakubella; species Hakubella thermalkaliphila. The sequence goes on from NZ_BLRZ01000017.1 coordinate 8,309, forward strand.
TCCACTATTGATAAGGCGGAACAGCTTATATTCGATGTTTCCAAGCAGCGCCATAAGTCCAAACTATCCTCTCTCAAGGAGCTGCTGGCAGAGACTTTCGAACAGATCGAAAAGCTTTACGACAGTAAAAGTTATCTGACCGGCCTTCCTACCGGTTATATTGAGTTCGATAAGAAGACTGCCGGACTCCAGCCCTCCGACCTGATCGTAGTAGCTGCCAGGCCGGCCATAGGGAAAACCTCTTTTACTCTGGGCATCGCCCAGCATGTTGCTCTGGTGGAGAAGAAAGCTGTGGCCATCTTTTCTCTGGAGATGTCTAAGCAACAGTTGACCCAGAGGCTGATGTGCTCCGAAGCCCGCATCGATGCCTCCCGCCTTCGTTCGGGGACCTTAAGGGATGAGGACTGGCCCAAGCTTTCCAGGGCTGTGGGCCGGTTGGCGGAAGCTCAGATATTCATTGATGACACAGCCTCCATTACGCTGCTGGAGCTGCGAGCTAAGATCAGAAGGCTCATGGCCCGGCAAGAACTGAGCCTGATTATAGTGGATTATCTTCAGTTGATGCAGGCAGGACTAAACTACGAGAACAGACAACAGGAGATATCCGATATTTCCAGGTCTCTCAAGATATTGGGCAGAGAACTGAATATTCCAGTTATTGCTGTCTCCCAGCTCTCCCGCGCTGTGGAGCAAAGGAGCAATAAAAGGCCTATGCTAGCTGATCTTCGGGAGTCAGGCGCTATAGAACAGGATGCTGATTTGGTAGTTTTTATCTACCGGGACGAGGTCTACAACGAGGATACAGAGGATAGAGGTATTGCTGAAGTTATTATCGGTAAGCACAGGAATGGTCCTACGGGTATGGTCAAGATGGCTTTCCTGGAGCAGTACACCAAGTTTACCAACCTGGCCCAGATTGAATAGATGGGGTTTACTTCTGAAACGTTAATATCTACTTATTTCTGGCAATTTCTCTGCATTTTGTGCATAATTGGCAGTATGAAAGTTACCGGGAGTTCCCCGGGAAGTCACGCCGGTGGAGAGAGTGTAAGACCTGGTATCCAGGCTCCTCTCGCCGAAGCAGGAACCGAACATCAATTTACCCCTGTGTAGATTTGTGTAAGTTTCGGAGAACGGTGGAAGCAATTAGCCCTGTTCCTGTTTGGGGGAACATACGTGATGTGCCATGCTTGAGAAATATGATGTGATAATTGTGGGAGCTGGCCCGGCGGGCGTCTTTGCTGCCCTGGAGCTGGCCAGAAGGGAAGATAAAAGAGTTCTCCTTCTAGAAAAAGGACCGGATATAAAAAAGAGGCATTGTCCAGGTCGAACGGTATCTTGCGACGAGTGCACCTGCTGCTCCATAACCAATGGTTGGGGTGGAGCCGGTGCCTTTAGCGACGGAAAACTTACCCTGTCTCCCCAGGTAGGGGGATGGCTGGGTGACTACATAGGCTACGAGCAATTGGAAGGATTGATTTCCTACGTGGATGAGATCTATCTGAAGTTTGGTGGTCAGGGAGAGATTCACGGAGGAGCTCCCCATAAAATCGTGGATCTAAAGAGGAAGGCTACCCGGGCCGGAATGGTCCTCGTCCCTCTTAGGGTCAGACATCTGGGTACGGAAAGATGCTATGAGATTCTGGAGAACCTGTATGCTTACCTTAAGGAGAGAGTTACCATCAGGACCAGAACCAATGTGACTTCTATCCTTACGGCCGACTCCAGGGTGCAGGGAGTGGCTACTTCGGATGGGGATAGATATCTATGCCCCAACCTGATTATTGCTCCTGGCCGAGAGGGAGCGGACTGGCTGATCAGTGAGTCCAGAAGATTGGGTCTGAGCATAAGTAACAACGAGGTGGATATCGGGGTTCGGCTGGAAGTTCCGGCCTCTATTCTGGCACATCTTACCCGGGACTTTTATGAGGTAAAACTGGTCTATTACTCCAGGTGGTTTGAGGATAAGGTGCGGACTTTTTGCATGAATCCCTACGGGGTGGTCTGTACAGAGCGATACGGAGAGGTCACCACCGTCAACGGCCATAGCTACGCTGATGAGAAGACCGAGAATACCAACTTCGCGCTTCTGGTGAGCACAGGCTTTACCGAGCCCTTCCAGGAACCGGTGGCTTATGGGAAGTATATAGCCAGGTTAGCTAATCTGCTGGGGGGTGGCATAATTGTCCAGCGTCTTGGTGATCTTAGGAAAGGGCACCGGTCCACGGAGGGACGTTTGGCTAAAAGCGTGGTGCGTCCCACCCTGCGGAGGGCTACCCCTGGCGATCTGAGCTTCGTTCTGCCTTATCGCCACCTGTCTAATATATTGGAGATGATAGAGGCCATGGATAAAATCGCTCCTGGCCTGGCCTCCCGGGACACCCTTCTTTACGGGGTGGAGACCAAGTTTTATTCGGCCAGATTAAAGTTGGATTCCTCTCTCAGAACCGGGATCAATGGACTTTATGCCATCGGTGACGGAGCGGGCATAACCAGAAGTCTGGTCCAGGCATCCATCTCGGGGGTGGTGGCGGCCAGGAGTATTTTGAACCATGAAGAATGATAAGGAACAGCGGAGCCAGTGGCTTAGTTCGTGATCCTTTGGGCTACTTACCGCGATAGGTCAGATGCTGGATATGGATGATAGTAGTCCAAATTAGCCTGGTGACGTAACGACTGGCAGTACAATCCAGATAAGGGAGAAATAGATGCCGGGTATAGTGGTAGTTGGAGCTCAGTGGGGCGATGAAGGAAAAGGGAAAGTCACCGATCTTTTAGCCCACCGGGTGGATGCTGTAGTACGTTACCAGGGTGGCAATAATGCCGGGCACACCGTGGTGGTAAAGGGCGAGGAATATAAACTCCATCTCATACCCTCGGGCATCCTCTATCCCCATATCCTCTGCATTATAGCCAACGGGGTAGTGGTCAATCTGGAGGTCTTACTCAAGGAGATGGATGATTTGTCGAAAAGGGGTATAGATGTCTCCACCATCAGGCTCGGTGGCAATGCCCATCTGATCATGCCCTACCATCTCATTCTGGACTCCATGGCTGAATATCACCTGGGAAAGGCCAGGATTGGGACCACTCATAAGGGCATAGGGCCAGCTTATGCCGATAAGGCCTCCAGAGTAGGCCTTCGGGTCCAGGATATGCTGGATTGGAAGATTTTTAAACTGAAGCTGGAACAAACCCTCAAGTTCAAAAACGAGATTCTGACCAGGATTTATGATCAACCACCCCTGGATAGTCAGGAGATTATGGATAAGTACCAGGGCTATGCTCAACGACTGAAGGAATATATCGTGGATACCACGGTCCTGATCAATGATCTGCTAGACAGAAATAGAAAGGTGATCTTTGAGGGGGCCCAGGGAACCATGTTGGATCTCGATCACGGTACCTATCCCTTCGTCACTTCCTCTTCTCCTGTGAGCGGGGGAGTCTGCGTGGGTGCTGGCATCAGCCCCTCCCGAATAGATGAGGTTATCGGTATTGTCAAAGCCTATACCACAAGGGTAGGAGAGGGCCCCTTCCCTACGGAGTTGACTGATGAGACGGGCAAGATCATGCGTGAGGTGGGTAGAGAGTACGGAACTACTACGGGAAGGGAAAGGCGGTGCGGATGGTATGACTCCCTCATTGTCCAATATGCGGCGGTGCTGAACGGCTTTACCAGTCTTGCCCTGACCAAGCTGGACGTCCTTTCCCAGTTTGATCAGCTTAAGATCTGCGTCGGCTATGAACATGAGAATAAGATCTATCGGCAGTTTCCTCCTCATCAGACTATTATCCACAAGGGGCGACCACTCTACGAAACTCTCCCTGGCTGGCGAAAGGATATCTCCCATGTCCGAAATTATGCCGAGCTGCCCCCTGAAGCTAAAGCCTATGTAGCCAGAATAGAGGAACTGGCTGAGGTGCCTGTGGATATTATCTCCGTTGGCCCTAACCGCAATCAAACCATCATGGTGGAAGGAAGGTTTAAGAGCCATATCTCTGGCCTTTACGCATGAGCCAGATTGCCTACAAATACATGTTTGTCCTGAACCTCCACCGGGCTTTAGGCCCGGAGGTTTCCGAGGGTTATGTGGTCCCTGAATGTCATTGGCTGCCTGTAATAATCTCTTGAAGCCCTGGCGCGTCTGGCCAGTATACAGTTAAGGTGGGAAGTGGTGGGCCTGCTTTTAGGGATGCGGCGTCAGGAGGAGGATGGCCATTTTTGAGAAAGGAGATCGAGCTTTGAGAATTCTGGTAATTGGCAGCGGCGGCAGAGAGCATGCTCTTGCTTGGAAGCTCAGCGAGAGTCCTCAGGTGGACGATCTGTTCTGTGTGCCTGGCAATGCGGGTATGGCAGAGATTGCCACCTGTCAAAAGTTAGATATTATGGATAACGATGGGTTACTCAAATTTGCCAAAAAGATCAAGGCCGATCTAACCGTAGTGGGTCCGGAGCTACCTCTGGTCAACGGCCTGGTGGACTGCTTCAGTCAGGAGAGGGTGACCGTATTTGGCCCTACCAGCGTGGTGGCCAGACTGGAGGGAAGTAAGATCTTCGCCAAAGAACTGATGGTCAAATACGGAATTCCCACCGGCAAAAGCAGAACTTTTCAGGACCGAGGCCAGGCCATAAGATATATCGGGGAGAGCAGTCCCCCTGTGGTTATCAAAGCCGATGGCCTGGCGGCCGGCAAAGGGGTTACCGTGGCCCTGGACCGGGAAGCAGCCCGGGAGGCGGTAGATCTGTGCCTGGTAAAGAGAGCTTTCGGCCAGTCCGGTCAGCAAATCCTTATCGAAGAGTTCCTGGAGGGTCAGGAGGTGTCCCTCCTGGCTTTTAGTGATGGGGAGAGAGTGGTTCCCATGGAACCTGCTCAGGATTATAAGAGGATTTTCGATGGGGATCGAGGGCCCAACACTGGCGGGATGGGAAGCTACTGTCCTGTCCCCTTTGTCTCTCCGCACATATATCAGGAGATTGTGGAAAAGATCCTTCAGCCGACCATTACGGCTTTGGGAGAAGAAGGCATAAAATATAAAGGAGTAATCTACGGGGGTCTGATTCTCACCGACGAGGGACCTAAAGTCCTGGAGTTCAATGTCAGGTTTGGCGATCCGGAAACTCAGGCCATACTTCCCAGGCTGAAGAGTGACCTACTAGAGATCATGATCAGAACAGTGGAAGAAGATCTGGAAGGGGTGGAGCTCCAGTGGTCTCCTGAAAGTTGTGTGAGCGTAGTTCTGGCTTCCAGGGGATATCCCGAGAGTTCTACCAAAGGGGTATCTATTTATGGTCTGGAGGAGGCCAAAAAGATGGAGAGCGTCTATCTCTTTCATGCTGCTACGGAGAGATCCAATGGTGAGCTGGTCACCGACGGCGGGCGAGTACTGGCAGTCAGTGCTTTGGGGAAAGATTTTCAAGAGGCCAGGAGAAAAGCCTACCTGGCAGTGGATAAGATTACGTTCGAAGGAATGCAGTTCAGGCGAGATATTGCGGCCAGGGTTTGTGGCTAAAGGACTCGAGGAGAGCTGGCTGAGACGTTAGAAGACACCAAGAAGCCGGTGGAAGATGAGGAGAGAGAGCCTTGATTTCCAGGTACGCCAGACCAGAGATGGAGAGAATCTGGTCAGAGGAGAACAAGTTTAGAAAATGGCTGGAGATAGAGATCCTGGCCTGTGAGGCCTGGTGCGAGCTGGGCAAGATACCCAGAGAAGCGCTTCAGGATATAAAAGAAAGGGCCAGCTTCAGGGTGGAGAGGATCAAGGAACTTGAGAAAACCACCGGTCATGATGTGGTGGCCTTCCTGGCCAATGTGGCCGAAGAAGTGGGAGAATCGGCCCGGTATATCCATTATGGCCTGACCTCCTCGGACATAGGAGATACCTCCCTCTGTCTTTTGATGAGAGAGGCAGTAGAGATCCTCATAACTGATGTCAAAGAGGTGATCAGGCTCCTCAAGGAGAAGGCCAGATTGTATCAGGATACCCTTATGGTGGGGCGCACTCACGGAGTTCATGCCGAGCCCATCACTTTTGGTTTCAAACTGGCTGGATGGGCTTTCGAGATGGATCGCCACCGGCAGAATTTGGAGAGAGTGAAGGATAAAATCAGTGTGGGCAAGTTATCTGGAGCAGTGGGGACTTATGCCAGCGTGGGTCCCTTCGTAGAGAGGTATGTATGTGAGAAGCTGGGTCTGAAAAGGGCCGACATTTGCACCCAAATAGTCCAGCGGGATCTTCACGCTGACTATATGGCCGCTCTGGGCCTGACTGCCTCATCTATAGAAAAAATGGCCACTGAGATTAGATCTTTGCAGAGGACAGAGGTCAGGGAGGTAGAAGAACCTTTTGTGGAGGGGCAAAAAGGTTCTTCGGCCATGCCCCATAAGAGAAATCCCATTCTTTGCGAACGACTGTGCGGCCTGGCCAGAATGGTCAGATCCTATTCTCTGGTGGCTATGGAAAATGTTTCTCTGTGGCACGAGAGGGATATCTCCCACTCCTCAGCAGAGCGGATAATTATCCCAGATGCTACCATTCTGCTGGATTACATGTTAGACAAACTTAAATTCATCCTTCAGGATCTGGTCGTATACCCTCAGAACATGCGGGAAAATCTGGCCAGGAGCAGAGGTCTGATTTATTCCCAAAGAGTCCTCCTCTTTCTTATTGAGAAGGGTATGAGCAGACAGAAAGCCTATGAAATTATCCAGAGGCAGGCCATGGCCTGCTGGCAAGGGGAAGAAGACTTTTTGGACCTTCTCCTGAAGGATCCGGATGTTGCGGCCCTGGCTTCGGCAGAGGAGATAAAAAGTTGTTTTGAAGACAGTTACTACACCAGGCACATTCCTGGGGTTATTGACCGGATAGATGAGCTGACAAGTTAGCTAACAGCATGAGCTGGGCTGGTTTAATTTTCCCGCTGGGAAGTTCTCTTGTTGAACCAGGAAGCCCCGACCCGCAAGGGCGGGGTAGTTCATATTATCCCCTGATTTGATAGAAGGGAGAGATAGTTGAAGAGAGTTTTAGTCTACGTAACCCCCAAAAAGGGCATTCTTGATCCTGCCGGGCAGGCCACTCAGAGAGCGCTTCAGTCCCTGGGCTACCATGAGGTGGAAGAAGTGAAGATAGGGAAGTATATCCAGCTTACTATCCAGGACAACAATTTTTCGGAGAGCTCCATAAAGGAAATGTGCAGCAGGCTCCTGGCCAATCCGGTGATTGAAGATTACCACTATGAGGTTTCTGATGTCTAAGGTCAGGTTCGGCGTTATCGTCTTTCCTGGATCCAACTGCGATCGGGACTGTTACTATGTATTGAAGGATCTTCTACAGGTTAAGGTAGACTACATTTGGCACCAGGAGGAAAAGCCCAAAGGCTTTGATTGTCTCATCCTTCCGGGTGGGTTTTCCTATGGAGACTATCTCCGCTGCGGGGCTATCGCCCGGTTTTCTCCAGTTATGGAATTTGTCCAGGATTTTGCTGAGCAGGGAGGTCTGGTTCTGGGTATCTGCAACGGCTTTCAAATTCTTCTGGAGTGTGGTCTTCTGCCCGGAGCAATGCTCAGAAATCAGGGATTAAAGTTTGTCTGTCAATTTATCTATGTCAGAGTGGATAATAACCAGATCCCGTTTACCGGGGCTGCCCAACCGGGCCAGGTGCTCCAGCTGCCTGTTAAACATAATGAGGGCAACTACTATGTGGAAGAGGAGACCCTGAAGGAGATGAAACGCAGAGGACAGATCGTCCTCAGGTATTCTACCAAAGAAGGTGTAGTCACCAGGGAAGCTAATCCCAATGGGGCCTTGGACAATATTGCTGGCATCTGTAATGAAAGGAAAAATGTGTTTGGACTGATGCCCCATCCTGAGAACTCCAGCGAGCCGATCCTCGGTTCCCAAGACGGCCTGCTAATCTTCAAATCTATGCTTCAGTATATGGAAGATGGGGAGTTCCGCTATGGGGGAGGCGAGGAGTTCCGGTATGAGGAAGGCCGGGAGGATGATCTTGATGCCTGAAAATCTTCCCCCTAAGATCTATCAGGACCTGGGCCTAACCGATTATGAATATGAGAGAATAGTCTCTATTCTGGGCCGCCAACCTAATTATCTGGAGCTGAGCATGTTCTCGGTCAGGTGGTCGGAGCACTGCAGCTACAAGAGCTCCCAAAAGGCCCTGAGGGACTTTCCAACTGAAGGGAAAAGAGTAATTCAGGGGCCAGGTGAGAATGCGGGAATATTCAGTATCGGGAATGGTCTGGCCATAGCCATGAAGATAGAGAGCCACAATCATCCTTCGGCGGTGGAACCCTACCAGGGTGCGGCTACCGGAGTAGGGGGCATAATCAGAGACATCTTCGCTATGGGAGCGAGACCCATTGCCAACCTGAACTCCCTTAGATTTGGGCCTTTGGACCGCCCCAAGGTGCGCTATCTTCTGGAAGGGGTGGTAGCCGGAATAGGTGGCTACTCCAACTGCGTGGGCATTCCCACTATCGGGGGAGAAGTTTATTTTGAGGACTGCTACGAAGCAAATCCCCTGGTAAACGCCATGTGTGTGGGTCTGGTAAAGACCGATACTATTATAAAGTCAGGGGCGAGGGGGATCGGCAACAAATTGATCTTGATCGGCTCAGCCACAGGCAGGGATGGTATCCATGGGGCTACCTTTGCTTCTGATGAGCTGGATGAAAGCTCCGAAGAGAGGAGGCCTTCCGTCCAGGTGGGGGATCCTTTTACCGAGAAGTTGGTCATGGAAGCCTGTCTGGAACTTGTGGAGAGGGGACTTCTGGTCAGCCTGCAGGACCTGGGGGCGGCGGGACTCACCAGCTCCTCCTCGGAGATGGCGGCCAAAGGAGGGGTCGGGCTGGAGATAGATATATCCCGAGTACCTCTTCGGGGAGAAGGGATGCAGCCCTTTGAAATCATGATCTCGGAATCGCAGGAAAGGATGCTGGCTGTTGCCGAACCGGATAAGGTGGAGGAAATCACAAAGGTTTGCGACAGATGGGGAATCCGGGCGGCGGTTATCGGCCAGGTGACTGAGGACGGAATTCTTAGAGTTGTAAACGAGAGCCAGACTCTGGCTGAGATACCCGCCCGGGCCCTGTCCCAAGAAGTCCCTTTGCGAAATCTGGAAGTCAGGAGGCCTGCTTATCTGGATAATCTGCACCACTATCCTCTTCCTTCTCTTGAGAGTGAGAAGGATCTGTCTCAACATATGCTTGAGCTTCTGGCCTCGCCCAACCTATGCAGCCGACAATGGGTCTATCGCCAGTACGATCAACTGGTAGAGACCAATACCATTGGCCTGCCTGGTGCGGATGCCGGTGTGGTGCGTATAAAGGGCACCCATAAAGCCCTGGCCTTTAAGATCGACGGCAACGGAAGGTACTGCTATCTCGACCCCTTTGCAGGAGGCCAAATCGCTGTGGCCGAGGCGGCCAGAAATCTGGTCTGCCGGGGAGCCCAACCTGTGGCTATGACCGACTGTCTCAATTTTGGAAATCCGGAAAAGCCGGAGATATACTGGCAGTTTGTGGAGTGCATGCGGGGGATGAGCCAGGCCTGTCGAGTATTGGGAATTCCTGTGGTAAGCGGAAATGTAAGTTTCTACAACGAGAATTTCGGGGAGCCCATCTATCCTACTCCCACCGTGGGCATGGCTGGTCTGATCGAGGACATGAGATGGTGCACCACCCCGGAGTTCAAAGATGAAGGAGATCTGGTCGTTCTTTTGGGAGAGACTCACCAGGATATGGGAGGCAGTGAGTACCTGAAGTTATTTCATGACCTCATTGCTGGACAGCCCCCCGCTCTGGATCTGGATCTGGAGAAGAGAGTGCATTTGTGTTGTCTGGAAGCTATCCGCGCCGGTCTCCTACGTTCTGCCCACGATTGCTCGGAAGGTGGCCTGGCCGTGGCCGTGGCCGAGTCCTGCATCCTGGGAGGACTGGGAGCCACGGTTAATATCCAGGAAGAACATAAGCAAACTGTAGCTCTTTTTTCCGAGAGCCAATCCAGGATCGTGGTGTCTCTTAAGGAGGAGGATCTCCTCCACCTGGAAGAAATAGGTCGAAGACATAAAGTTCCAGTGAAGGTCATAGGTATGGTAGGAGGAGACAGGCTGACCATGGGTAAGGTTATCCATCTAACTGTTACGGAGATGAAAAAAGTATGGGAAGACACTCTGGAATCCATCATGCGCATCTGAGTGGGCCGGATCTCGTTGTTGCTGAGCAGGCCTTTTCTACTTGCCGGGACAAGCCCCGGGAGTCCTGTGGTCTGTTCGGGGTATACGCTCCTGACAGAAGGGCAGCTGAGCTGACCTACTTTGGGCTTTACGCTCTCCAGCATCGAGGACAGGAGAGTGCGGGCATAGCCGTGTCCAATAGTAGTGAGATCATGGTGGTCAAGGACATGGGACTGGTCTCTCAGGTCTTCAATGAGAATATCCTTCTCTCTCTTCAAGGTGACCTGGCCATCGGCCACGTCCGATACTCCACCACTGGCTCCAGTCTGTGGCAGAATGCTCAGCCCGTCCTGAAGAAATTCGCTCAAGGCTCTTTCGCCATCGCCCATAATGGCAATCTGGTAAATGCCAGACAATTAAAAGAAGAGTTGTCCAGGGATCACATACCTTTTGTCACCTCCAGTGATACGGAGGTAATAGCCTGTCTGATAGCTACATATTCAGATCAGACTATGGAAAGTTCTCTGAACCACGCCATAGCCCGCCTGGCTGGAGCTTACTCCTTGCTTATTCTTACCGAGGATAAGTTGATCGGTATACGGGATGCCAACGGCTTTCGCCCTTTATGCCTGGGTGAGGTTGAGAACGGCTACGTTCTCGCTTCAGAGAGTTGCGCCATAGATGTAGTAGGAGGGCGCCTGGTGCGGGAGATCGAACCAGGCGAGATGATAGTGATCGACAAGGACGGGGTTCGCTCTCAGATGCTCCTCTCCGTTCAGAGAAAAGCTCTGTGTATCTTCGAGTTTATCTACTTTGCTCGTCCGGATAGCATCATCTATGACCGGAGTCTTTACAGTATTCGACACAGGATGGGCACAATTCTGGCCGAGGAGTCTCCAGCAGAAGGGGATCTGGTGGTGCCCATTCCAGAATCCGGCTTTCCAGCCGCCATTGGCTATGCTCAGGCTTCCGGTATTCCTTTTGGGCTGGGTCTGATCAAGAACAAGTATATCGGCCGCACCTTCATTCAGCCCAGCCATGCCGCCCGGAAGATCGGCATCGCTTTAAAACTTAATCCCCTGAGAGACTCTCTGAAAGATAAAAGAGTAGTTGTGGTTGACGATTCCATAGTCAGAGGCAACACCAGCCAGAGCATTATCCAGCTTCTTCATGAGGCAGGAGCCAGGGAGGTTCATATGCGAGTCAGCTCCCCACCTATCCGCTACCCCTGCTTCTTCGGGATTGATATGGCAGAACGGGAGGAGTTCATTGCTAACAATCGTTCGGTGGAGGATATAAGGAAGTTTCTGGGGGTGGACACTCTGAGCTACCTCAGCTATGAGGGGCTGATAAGATCCACCGGGCTGAGCCGGGAACATTTTTGTCTGGCCTGTCTGGATGAAGACTATCCTATTGAGATTCCGGATCGGGATGAGCTGGATAAATATCTACTAGAGAGAGATTGGGGGAAAACTGGCGGATAGAATACCGGACTATCTCAGCGGTTATGCCGTCAGGAACCAAGAGGCAGAAAAGGGGACAAACCTTTCGTATAAACAACAGCCTGGGATCTAATTCCAGATGGGATCTAATTCCAGGGCAAGATCCGGGTTACTGTCCACAGTGGAGGGGGGACAGATACTCTTTATGGCAATCACTTATAAACCAGCCGGAGTGGATCTGGAGGCAGGCAAAAAGATCGTCCAGTTAATCGCCAGACACGCTGATTCTACCAGACGAAGGGAGTGCAGGTCAGCCATTGGCGGGTTTGCCGGTCTTTTCAACATTGACTGCAGTCAATATCGGAAGCCAGTCCTGGTCTCCAGCACCGACGGAGTAGGTACCAAACTTCTGGTGGCTCAGATGGCTGGCCAACATGATGGGGTGGGCATCGATCTGGTAGCGATGGGAGTTAATGATATCATCGTTACTGGAGCCGAGCCCATCTTTTTTTTGGATTACATCTCCGTCGGGAAGATAAATCTACAGACTATAGAGAAGATCGTGGAAGGCATCGCCGAAGGCTGCCGCCAGGCGGGCTGCGCTCTCCTGGGAGGGGAGACGGCGGAGATGCCCGGTCTCTATGGTCCGGAGGAGTACGATCTGGCTGGTTTTGCTGTGGGCATTGTGGAAGCGGAAGAAATTATCGATGGTCCCTCAGGTATAGAAGAAGGTGACTCCATTATTGCCCTGGCCTCCTCAGGTTTGCACAGTAATGGCTACTCTCTGGTCAGGAAGATCTTCTTTCCGGAGAGGAGCCGCGAGGCAGAAAGAAATAAGAGGGACCGGAACTTGCTGGAAATCCTACTCAAGCCTACCAGAATTTATGTCCGGGCTGTAAGCAGGCTAAAAAAAGAAGTCAGGATCAAAGGGATAGCCCACATTACCGGAGGAGGCATTCCGGACAACCTGAGCCGTATCTTACCCCCAGATGTAGATGCTGAGATATACAAAGGCTCCTGGCCTGCGCCCGATATCTTCCAGTGGATAAGTCAAAGGGAAGGGGTAGAGGAAGAGGAAATGTTTCGGGTATTCAACATGGGGCTGGGTCTGGTCATTCTCCTCGATTCAGATGATGTTGACCGCTCTCTGGAAGTGTTGAAAGAGGTAGGGGAAAAGCCTTTTCTGGTAGGGCGTATACTCTCGGGTCAGGGGAGGGTAAGGGTAGTGGAGGGATAAGAAGAGATACAAAGCCCAGATACAAGACTTAGGTCCTACCGCATCCGGGGTACAGCCTACCCTGCAGGATTAAGTTTAAGAGCGAACTTGTGCCAGGGGAATGTAAGCCCAGGGATTTCTTGATAGATTTATTACTAGTTTGAGCTTAAGGAGGTAACGGATTGTTAGTCAAAATCAAAAAGGCTTTGATCAGTGTTTCCGATAAAAGGGGTCTAACTGAGCTGGCCAGGGAGCTAACCAGGTTCCATGTGGAGATTATTTCCACGGGTGGTACCTATCGGGCGCTAAGAGAGGCCGATATTGAAGTCAGACAGGTCAGTGAGGTAACTGGCTTTCCCGAAATGATGGAGGGGCGGGTTAAGACCCTTCATCCCAAAATCCATGCCGGGATCCTGGCCGACAGGAGAAACCCCAGGCACACCGAAGATCTGAAGAGAGAAGGCATTGCCCCTATCGATCTGGTGGTGGTCAATCTCTATCCTTTCGCCCAAACCGTGGCCCGGGAGGGGGTCACTCTGGAGGAGGCCATAGAGAACATCGACATTGGAGGCCCCACCATGATAAGGGCGGCGGCTAAAAATTTTCTCTGCGTGGCTGTGTTGGTGGATCCAGATAGATACCCACCCTTCATCCAGGAGATGAAAGCCAATGAGGGGGCCATTTCTGAGGAGACCAGGAGGCAGTTGGCTCAGGAGGCCTTTGCCTACACCGCAAGATACGATCAGAAAATCTACACTTACCTTTCTGCGGATGAGGATGGTTTTTCGGACCAGATCTTCTTATCCTATGACAAGCTTCTGGATCTGAGATATGGGGAAAATCCTCATCAGAAAGCCTCCTGCTACCGAGACCCTGATGCTGCGGAGGGAACGCTGGTCAGGGCGGAAAAACTTCACGGAAAGCCCCTTTCCTTTAATAACATCCTGGACCTGGACGCTGCCTGGAAGCTGGCTCAAGAGTTCAGCCTTCCTACGGTGGTCATCGTCAAACACAACAATCCCTGTGGAGTGGCAGAGGCTACCACTGTGGCCGATGCTTATCAGAAAGCTTATGCTTGCGATCCCTTAGCCGCTTTTGGAGGCGTGGTTGCCTGTAACACCCTTGTAGATCTGAAGGTGGCCAAGATGATAAACAAGACCTTCATTGAGGCAATTATTGCTCCCGGCTATAGGAGTGAAGCTCTTCGGGAACTGCGGAAAAAGGAACAAATCCGAGCGCTAGAGATGGGCAGCAAGAGGGAGAGAGGCCCGAGGCCGAGAGAGCTTAAGTTTGTAGATGGTGGGCTTTTGGTTCAAGATGCCGACGTAGGGATGGAAGCTTTTGAGAATATGGAAGTAGTGACCAAAGCTAAGCCCAGCGCCAGGGAGATAGAAGATTTGCTCTTTGCTCTGCGAGTGGCCAAACATGTTCGATCTAACGCCATCGTTTTGGTGGAAGGCCTAAAGACAGTGGGTATTGGCGCTGGTCAGATGAGTCGAGTTGATGCTACCAAAATAGCTGTAATGAAGGCTGGGGATCGAAGTAAGGGCTCGGTCCTGGCCTCAGATGCCTTCTTTCCCTTCCGAGATTCTGTAGACTGGGTGGCTCAACATGGAATACGGGCCATTATCCAGCCAGGAGGGTCTGTGAGGGATAAGGAAGTCATCGCTGCCGCTGATGAACATGGAATAGCCATGATTTTTTCCGGCAGAAGGCACTTCCGGCACTAATGCCACTTCTTCCCTTCCTTAAGGAGTTCAAGCCGTTGAGGTCTTTAGGAGACGGGCCTTATCTCATAGGAAAGGTAGGGATGCCAGGACTCGTGAACAGTGCGGGCTTCCAGGAGGATCAGAACTATATAGGAAGGCGCCATGGGCTTTCTGATTAGGGACATGCTTACTTCATGGAGAAGGTGGTTTCCCTTTCTGGTATTGCAGGCGGGACAGGCGGCAGCTACATTCTCCCAGTCACTTTCCCCTCCTCGAGAACGAGGAACAACGTGGTCTACAGTGAGATAATCATTTTCCCTTCCGCAGTACTGGCATCTGTAGCTATCTCGAGCCAGAACCGCCTTTTTGGAGATACGGAGCCTTACGTTCCGAGGCACCCTTACGTACTTTACCAGTCTGATAACCAGGGGATAGGGAATAGACCTGCGCTCTGACCTGAATTTGCGCTGAACCAGAACTTCGATCGGCTCCGCCTTATCCTTCAGTACCAGGACCACAGCTCTTTTGACAGAAGTCACATTCAGCGGCTCGTAACTGGCGTTAAGCACCAGAACCTGGCTCATTAGAGAACTCCCATCTGGAGAATCAGGGAAATTAGTTTGGTAAAATTTAGCACATTTTGGGGAGGGTGACAAGAGTTCTCCATATTGAGTTCCGGCATAGGTTGCCTTAGACTGTTTCCAAATGATGGTTGCTGTAAAACATCCCCTTTTGGGGCATTGTGCAGCAAAATTGCAGTCTAATTATTCAATTAGAATAGACTAGTTAGCCGCCTCCCGTTTT
>NZ_BLRZ01000018.1 GCF_013281975.1 Candidatus Hakubella thermalkaliphila
TGTTAAAAGTCAACATTTTTTGTTAAACTAGGACGGGAAATCAGAAGGACAATTAGTGATTTTTGTGTTGTTATACATCATTACTATGTGAGTGCTGGAAACAAGGATTGTCTTTGTGCCGAGGATGGAGCTAGCGCGGCCTGCCTGGGGCTGCTATTCCTATCAACCAGGATAATGGCTACTTCCTTACCTTCTTGCTGGCATCTCCATGTGCTCTACGGTGAGTTCCTCTATCTTTCCGTAATCTCTTAAATCAAAGGTGGCCACTGAAAAACCGAGAGCAATAGCCGTGGAGGCGATGATGAGGTCGTGGGCACCTACCTGAATACCTTTCCTTACCAGATTTGCCCAAATCCTGGCATAAATTCGAGCAGTAGCCGTATCAAAAAGATAGATAGGAAAGGTTTCGATGACTTTTTCCACATAGGCTTCTCTCTTGAGACGTCTCTTCTCCGTGTCTGCCCGGTGCACACCATGAAGTAGTTCAGATACAGTGATGACGCTGATTCCAAAAGGCTCTTCCTCTCTACCTCTGACGAAATCGTCGACGTCCAAAAGGCCTCGCTCTGCGGCAATCAGTAGGCTGGTGTCACAGATTACTCCCATTCCGTCTCCCGGGGTAGGGCGGGTCGATGTTTTATAACCTCTCGCATATCTGCCTCAAAGACAGCAGCCTCATCTCCCAGTCTGGGAATCCCTTCAAGTAGCCCCTTGAGTTCTCCCAGGGTGTGCTGCCTT
Organism: Candidatus Hakubella thermalkaliphila; assembly: GCF_013281975.1. Taxonomy (GTDB): domain Bacteria; phylum Actinomycetota; class Humimicrobiia; order Hakubellales; family Hakubellaceae; genus Hakubella; species Hakubella thermalkaliphila. Next base: position 739 of record NZ_BLRZ01000018.1, read on the forward strand.
GAAAGCCTCTCCGCAGGCCCTATCGAGGCTACCGCTTTCCCGCCCCTCAAAATGATATAGTGGTTTCCCTGAAACCTCACCCTATTTAGGAGCTCGGAAAATCTTCGCACTGCCTCCGTTGCTCTAATGGTCTTTTCCATGCAAACCTCCCATGTAGAATATGATAATCATATTATATGTATTTTCCCCTTAATGTCAATAAACCAATTCCTGAAAATAATCCTGAGCTGAGAGAAGCTAACTTGACCCTGGCCAGACAGAGTGAAGCTGAGGGCAAAAGAGTAATCTTTCTCAAAGTCACCCTGGTACCGGAGACAAGAACTGTCTTTGTGCCGAGGATGGAGCTGGCGGAGAGTGCCTGGAGCTGCTTTTGGCATACGGGTCTATTCCCTTAAGCCTCAACTTCCGCAATACTCAAAGCACTCTTTGAGACTATCGTAGATCCTTATTCTTGGAGTACCTCCGAGAGACCGAGAAACAATTGGAACCTTGAGGGGTCTTGATTCGAGGAGTAACACTCCGTGCCTTTCTTGTACACAAGACAGATCCTGCCTGTCCGGCTTACTCAACAGTGCTGGAGACTCGGAGTCTCCCTCTTGGATAGCACAAGGATAAGACCTGGCACATAGTTAGCTTGAATTCTTTGAGGGCCACTATTTAAGATAACACAAAGGAATCGCCCATGCGCCGCGGCGCACCACGTCGCATGAAAATTGTGTTATTTTCAAGGGAGCATTGGTAGGGTTCACTCCCACTCAATAGTGCTGGGGGGCTTGGAACTGATGTCATAGACCACCCGGTTTACTCCTTCAACCTCGTTCATGATCCGGCTGGCCATCTTCTCCAGAACAGGGTAAGGAAGGCGGCTCCAATCAGCAGTCATGGCATCCTCACTTTCCACCACTCTTATGGCGATGGGATAGGCATAAGTTCGCTCATCTCCCATAACTCCCACACTCCTGATACCGGGCAAAACGGCAAAAGCTTGCCACACCTGGGAGTAGAGGCCGGCCGACTTGATCTCCTCTTCCACTATTCGATCTGCCTGCCGTAACAGTTCCAGGCGCTCCGGGGTAACCTCCCCAATAATGCGCACAGCCAGACCGGGGCCCGGGAAAGGATGTCTGCCCACGATCTCCTCAGGCAATCCAAGCTTCTGAGCCACGGCGCGCACTTCATCCTTAAAAAGAAGACGGAGAGGCTCTACCAGCTCCAGATCCATTATTTCGGGAAGACCAGCTACATTATGGTGAGATTTTATCCTGGCCGCATCCCGGGTCCCGCTTTCGATGACATCAGGATACAGGGTTCCCTGCACCAAAAACCTTACATCACGGATATTGCGAGCCTCCTCCTCAAAAATGCGGATGAACTCCTCGCCGATGATTCGCCGCTTTTCCTCCGGGTCGACCACCCCTTGCAACCTGGCCAGGAATCTCCGTCTACCATCTACAAAGATAAGGTTCAGCCGAAGATGCCTCTGAAAGGCATCTACTACCTGTTCAGCCTCCCGGTAGCGCAAAAGACCATGGTCTACAAAGACACAACTGAGTCGATCTCCAATGGCTCGATGAACCAGAAGAGCAGTACAGGCCGAATCCACCCCTCCCGAAAGGGCGCAAATGGCCCGACCTGCGCCCACCTGTCTGCGGATTGCCTCTGTAGTGATCTCTATGATAGAGGCGGGGTCCCAGGAGGAAAGACACTTGCAGATCTCGAACAGAAAGTTTTTAAGAATATCCATTCCCCGGAGAGTATGCCTCACCTCAGGGTGGAACTGGACCCCATATAGTTTCCTCTTCTCATCTTCCATGGCTGCCACTGGGGTGCTCAGGGTACGAGCAGTGATTCGGAATCCGGAAGGGGGGGAGGTCACGGAATCTCGATGGCTCATCCAGCAATCTTCTCGAGCATTCAGGCCCTGGAGAAGAGAGGACTCCCCATCCAGAGACAATTCCGTTTTGCCGTATTCACTGATCCCGCTTGTGGTTACCTTGCCTCCCAGAAGATGGGCCATCAGTTGAAGTCCGTAACAGATTCCCAAAACGGGGATACCCAGGCCAAACAGGTGTGGATCACACTTGGGAGCACCTTCTACCTGAACGCTGGCCGGACCTCCAGAAAGAATTATGCCCTTTGGCCTCAGCTTTACAATCTCCGCCAGGGGAGTATCGTAAGAGAGAAGCAAGGAATAGACCTGGCATTCCCGCACTCGACGGGCAATAAGCTGGCTGTACTGCCCTCCGAAATCCAGGACTACGATGGTATCGGTCTCTCTCTCTATACTGATCTCTTCGTTGATATCTTTCACCTTACTCATACCGGTCACTTTCTTGATTTCTGTATTTTCCGTATCTTTCTTGATCTCGGCCGCTTTGTGAATATCCGTCACTTCGCTAATATGGTTTCCACATCTCTTCTGGGATTATCGATCTTTTTTCATCACTTTAATTGTCTGTTCCTTTTCATCACTTTAGCCTTGGTAAGTCTTTAAGAAACACTCAAAACTTCGATCGTAGGTTCTTTCTATATGAGGTGGAAAGAAACAGGCTGGAAGCTCGTTCATCCGACGATGGTAGTGCAGACACTCACAGCATCTTCCTTTTCGGGAACATCCAGGGTAGCTGCAATTACAGACCTGCAGATTTGATTCAAAATTCTTACAGTCTGTGGGTACTTTTGCTGGCATTTCTCTCCTTTCCGACCTTATTTCTTTCTCCCAACTATCTTTTGCCTCTATAATACATGTTCATCTTTCATGGGGATGCAAGAAAAGCCCGTATCGGACTTTCTCCCAAGCACCATCTCGGGTTATCCCATTCCGACCTGCTGCAGTTGTTGCCACAACTTGCCCTCAGTCTGGAGGGCAGGAGCGACCATAACCTCGGCTTTCTGAAATTCTCTGATATCCTTATACCCACAGGTAGCCATAGAAGTTCTCAGTGCTCCAAAAAGATTGAGAGTCCCATCATTCTCATGAGCCGGCCCCAGCAAAATCTCTTTTAGAGAAGCGACCACTTCTGTTTTGATCCTGGTCCCCCGGGGCAAGGTAGGGTGAAAAGTGGCCATACCCCAGTGGTAACCCCGGCCTGGTGCCTCCGTGGCCCGGGAGAGAGGTGAGCCTATCATCACTGCATCTGCTCCACAGGCGATGGCTTTGGCTACATCGCCTCCGGTACGCATACCCCCATCAGCGATAACCTGGACATATTGCCCACTCTCTTCCAGATGTCTCACTCTGGCTGCCGCAGCATCGGATATGGCTGTGGCCATGGGAACACCCATTCCCAGGACTGCCCTGGTGGTACAGGCAGCCCCGGGCCCGATACCCACCAGAATGCCCACAGCTCCGGTTCTCATAAGATGAAGGGCAGTAGAGTAGGAAGCACAGTTGCCCACAATAACTGGTATGGGACACTGAGGGATGAACCTGGTGAGATCAAGGGGCTCCACCCTGGTGCTAACATGTTCAGCGCTTATCACTGTCCCCTGAATGACCAGGATGTCCAGGCCGGCCTGGATAACCACGGGAGAGAGCTCCTGCACTCTCTGAGGAGTGACAGAAGCAGCAGCCACCACTTCGCCCTCCTTGATCTGTTTAATCCTCTTTTCAATGAGCCAGGGCTTAATAGGCTCCCGGTAAATTTCTTGCATCTTTGCCGTAGCCTCTTTCTGGGAAAAGCTGGCGATGCGCTGTAATATCTCATCTGGCTCCTCGTACCTGGTCTGAATCCCTTCCAGATTAAGGACCGCCAGCCCCCCCAGGCGGCCCAACAAGATGGCGAATTTAGGATCTACTACTGCATCCATGGCTGATGCCAAAAGGGGAAGAGCAAAGCGATATCCCCCTATCTCCCAGGAGATATCAATGTCTTCCATATCCCGAGTTCTCCGGCTGGGAACGATGGCTATGTCATCAAAGCCATAGGCTCTGCGCCCGGTCTTCCCTTTCCCTATTTCGATCTCCATAACTTTCCTCCTGTCCCCTCCTGGTCCTGCTCATCCTTACCTGTCATTATGGGACCATCACCCACGAATGACGAAAATTCTGAGTATTCCCAGGCAAAAAATCTCTAAACCAGCTCTGGCGTCCCTGCAAAAACCAGATTTTGGGTCAATTTACCATCCGATTTAGATTCGCCAGAGAGCCAAATACTCAAATTTTGACCTTTTTGCAGTAACGCCAGCTCTAAAAACACAAGAGCCCAGACCCCCTCTTTATCTCAGAAGGAATCGCCCATGTGCCGCGGCGCACCACGTCGTATGAAAATTGTGTTCTTTTCAAGGGAGATCTGGACTGAAGGAAAAGCTAATTACCTTTTTATTTTTGGCTACGTCTGGCACTAAAATCAGGCCTTTATTTTTATTATATTCCATGCTTCAAGACACCCAGAAAATACTTGATATTTTTATCGTTCGTGGTTGATGCTTGCATCATGGGAAATTAGGTTTAAAAGATACTACCACTGATAAATTGTGGTGTCAAGCGCATTTGGAGCGCAAGATATAGACAAAAAGGAAAAATACTAAAAATGGCAACTATCAAAGAAGGTTAGGATCCAACCCCAGTAGTTGCTTTACCGCCTGGCTAACTGATTCCATGTCCTCTGCTGAGAGAGTCGAGATGTAGCGCTCTGGTCTGAGACGACGGGTTTTATCCACGGTAGTCAGTTGTTCCACTAAAGCATATGTTTTCTCCCCTTTAACCCAGACCGGTACATGAAAATGAACGGGCCTTGCTCCTTGAGGGGTAGGAATGACCAATGTGGTGCTGAGTGCCGAATAGAAATTGCTCTGAATTACGATACCATAACGAAGGCCTTCTTGCTCGTGACCAATGGATGGGTCAAAATTTATTCTATACACATCTCCTCTACGTGGTTCTCTCACTTAATTCTCTACCTGGTAACGGGCAACAATTCAGACTCTTGAATAAATTTTCTTTATCAGGTATTATCAATCAAGAATAACATCTCTGAAAAGGATAGCCTTTTCGTGACATCAAAATAAATATAGCACAGCTGTTTGGTGGGAGAGAGCTGCAGAGGCAGCCGCCGAAGGGGCAAGGCGAAGAAGCCCAAACTCTCAGGCAAAAGGACCATCCAACTGTAATCTTTCTGGAGAGTCAGGTTAGAAGCCAGGAACAGTCGTTAGTGTCAGTTCAGTTGTCAACTGACAGGTCGGGCTAAGAATCTGACACCGAAGGGGTTAAATCTCTCAGGTAAAAGGACAGAAGGAAGCCTAGATGGTTTCCTTGTGTCCTTTTTGTTTTTGCGGGAAAGATGGCTTCAAGCCTTACGGCTGACGATTATAGAAGGTTACAGGAGGTGTTGCACATGAACTATCTCCCCCACACCGATGAAGAAAGAAAGTTCATGATGGATTTTATCGGTATTCAAAGCGAGGAGGAGCTTTTTTCATCTATTCCCGAAAACCTCAAAGACTTCCAAATGGACCTGCCTCGACCTCTCAGTGAGATGGAACTAGTGGCGGAGATGAAAAGGGTTGCCGCCAAAAACAGGACTGTGGATGACAGAGCTTGTTTTCTGGGAGCCGGAGCCTACCGCCACTTTATTCCCAGCGCCCTGGAGGCAATCATCTCCAGAGCAGAATTCTACACCTGCTATACCCCATATCAACCAGAAATAAGCCAGGGCACCCTTCAGTCTATTTTCGAATTCCAGACAGCCATCTGCGAGCTGACGGGTATGGATGTAGCTAATGCCTCTATGTATGATGGTGCCACTGCGGCTGCTGAGGCGGCTCTGATGGCTATGAGAATTACCGGGTGCAGTCGAATCGTGGCCTCAAAAGCCCTTCACCCCGAATATCTCTCTGTGGTAAAGACCTATCTTCGAGGGCCAGAAGTGGAGCTCCGAGAATCTCACCTGGCTGATGGAGCGGAGGATCTGGAAGCCATCGAGGAGCTCATGGATGGTGAAACAGCAGCTTTTGTGGTCCAGATCCCCAACTTTTTCGGGATCGTTGATGATCTGACCGAAATATCGAAAGCAACCAAGGGTCGGGGGGGACTTCTGATAGTCTGTGCAGACCTCATCTCGCTAGCCGTCTTAAAGCCTCCAGTTGAATATGGTGCTGATATTTGTGTTGGAGACGGCCAGCCTGCCGGCAACGCCCTCTCTTTTGGAGGGCCTCATGTCGGCTTTTTGGCAGCGAAAGAGGAATATCTGCGGCAGATGCCGGGGCGGATTGTAGGAGAAACCCTGGATTCAAGAGGCAACAGAGCCTTTGTCCTCACCCTTCAGGCCAGAGAACAGCACATCAGGCGGGAGCGGGCCACCAGCAATATTTGCTCCAATCAGGCCCTCAATGCCCTGGCCGTTACAGTTTACCTATCCCTGCTGGGTCGTAAGGGCCTGAGGACGGTAGCGGAACATTGCCTGCAAAAAGCCCACTTTCTGGCAGAAAAAGTTACAGAGGTGCCGGGATTTAAGCTCACCTTCGAAAAACCCTTCTTTAGAGAGTTCGCCCTAACCTGCCCCATAAAAGGCTCCGAAGTAAACAGGTTGCTTCTTAAGAGGGGGATAGTCGGTGGTTTTGAGCTGGCCAGGTTCTTTCCCGATCTGGACAAAGAGCTTCTTCTCTGCGCCACCGAGCTCACCACCAGAGAAGATATAGAGAAGCTAGCCAGCGCCATTAAGGAGATTAAGGAGGCGGGATTACCATGAAGCAGGAGCTGATAAGTGATGTCGTGGTGAAACGGGACTTGACAAGCGATGTCGCCACGAAGCGCAAGCTAATATTTGAGAAGAGCAAAGATGGTCACCACGGCTACTCCCTGCCCCAACTGGACGTACCGGAAAGGCCCATTGAGGAACTTCTGCCTAAGAACATTCTTCGGGATATAGATCCTCAGCTTCCCGAGGTGGACGAGCTTACGGTTGTCAGACACTATACCAGGCTCTCCCAGATGAATCATAGTGTAGATACCGGGTTTTATCCCCTGGGTTCCTGTACCATGAAATATAATCCCAAGGTAAATGAAAAGGTAGCCAGGTTGGAAGGCTTTGTTCATCTCCATCCCTACCAGCCGGAGGAGGAGGTTCAGGGAGTCCTGGAGGTAATTTATACTCTGGAGAGGCTGCTGGCGGAGATAACCGGGATGTACCGGGGAACCCGCAGCCGGAGCTCACGGCGAGCTTGCCGGAATGCTCATTATAAAAGCCCATCAGATGAAAAAAGGCGAAAAGAGAACCAAGGTCCTGGTGCCGGACTCAGCTCACGGCACGAACCTGGCCACAGCCAAGATGTGTGGATACAGGGTGGTAGAGCTCAAATCTAACCCAAAGGGTCAGGTAGATCTGAAGCTTTTGGAAGAGGCCCTGGATAAGGATGTGGCTGCCTTTATGTTGACTAATCCAAATACTCTGGGTCTTTTCGAGGAAAATGTGGTCAGAATATCCGAAATGGTCCACCGTGTTGGGGGACTCCTCTACCTTGATGGCGCCAACATAAATGCCATCATGGGCTACGCCAGACCTAGAGATATGGGATTTGACGTCGTCCACCTCAACCTTCACAAGACCTTCTCCACACCTCACGGAGGTGGTGGTCCAGGCTCGGGTCCCATTTTGGTAACCGAAGAACTGGAACCTTACCTTCCCGTCCCCGTTGTCGAAAGAAGGGGTGGCCACTATGCCCTTGACTATGACCGCCCCCTGTCTATCGGCAGGGTTAAAGCCTTTTACGGAAACTTCAATGTTTTGGTGAAGGCCCTGGCCTATATCCTTGCCATGGGTGCTGAGGGACTGAAGCAGGCCAGCTTTGACGCTGTTCTCAACGCCAACTACCTGAAAGAAAAACTCAAAAAATCTTATTACCTACCCTATGATTTTCCATGCATGCACGAGTTTGTCCTCTCTGGAGAGTGGCAGGCCAAGAAGGGAGTCAAAACTCTGGATATAGCCAAGAGGCTGATGGACTTTGGCCTCCATCCGCCAACAGTGTACTTCCCTCTCATCGTCAAAGAGGCCTTGATGATCGAGCCCACTGAGACCGAGAGCAAAGATACTCTAGATGCTTTCGCCGAAGCTATGATAAAGATAGCCCAAGAAGCTGATTTAACACCGGAAGTTGTTCAGAGCGCCCCCACGACCACCCCCATAGGGCGGCCTGATGAAGTTAGAGCGGCAAGAAATCCAGTTCTGAGGTGGAAGCCAGAGGAGCGGTGAGGAGATATCCGGAGTATTGGCATAGTTTGTCAGAAAGACGGACCTCTACATCTTCTTGTTGGATAAAAGCTAGTTTCTCCCCAAACTCAGAGTCGAAGATAATCTCCAGAATTTTGTATTGGAGATATTCCAGCAGGAGATTCCGCTTGAACGGTCGCAGGCTTTCCGGATAAAACAATTCGATCTGCTTAAGATCAAGTATTTAAACCTCCCCTTCGCCCGAAAGGAACTTTCAGAAAGCGCGTATTCTCTTGGCGAGTGTCTTTCGCGCGAACAATTTCAAAAACTGGTGGAGTCTTTCCTCGCTTACCTGCTCAAAGAACATATCCCTATCAAAGCGGAGGCTGCCAAAATCGTTCTCGGTATTAATGAGCGGATTGAGATAGAAATAATCAAGAATCGCCTTTTCTACCATCGCCATCTTGAATACTTTATTGTTGTACTTTACCAGCTCGTAGCCGAAAAAAAGCTTTGGCTTGATTGTCCGATAGGAGAATTCAGCGACTGGAGTCTTAAACTGATATGTTCGCCGAGTGGAAATGGAAGTGATGCCGTATACGCTCTCCGGAATCAAATGCTAATAAGAAAGAGCTATTTCCAGAGAAACGTATGATGGCGCATAGATTCGGTTGGCGATCTCAAACAGGACATTCTCGTTGAGCTCCAGATCGGAGAAGATATAGTAGCCCTTGATGAGCTTCTTAATGTATCTCTTTTCCTGCCATTCGTTTAACCTTCGACGATGAAAGGAGCTATCAACCCGCCTGATATCAGCGAGAGAAAAAACGGTGAAATCCTTTAACGATTCTTTCAGTTTAAGGTATTGCATTCTTTTTCTCCAAAGTGCGCTTTTTAGCACTAATACGAAATATAATCTATTTTACTTGGAAAAACAAGTTTCCTGGGCATTAAGTGGCAGAATGTTAAAATAGCATCACCATGTGGTCTTTTGGCAAAAACTCAATTGTTTGAGTAAATTTACTCGATATGCTGAGCAATCAAACAAGCAGAGTTGTTTCGTCAACGTCAAGATATAAAATCGATTACTACAAGCCTTAACTTACCAGGATCGAAAGGTTCGACCATTTCTCTGGATTCAACGACTGAAGGGACAACAAATTCCTCCAATTGTGTCATAAGACGCTTCCAGCTTTTGTGACCCTCTTTATAAGCCCTCCATATCTTGCGCAAATCTCTCAACCTTCGCTTGGTCAGCCTCATTCCAAGAAGGTTCCTCTCAACTTCTTCCCATCTTCTTTCCCATTCCCTATCTTCCGGGAAATCCAAGAGATAGCTATCTAACTGGAGTCCAATTTCCCTGACCATGGTGTTCACGAATTTGGAAGCAACATCAGATGTTACCAAGTCCAACCTGTGAAAGAAGTTATAGACAAAGATTTTTGGGTAAGGGGAGCCAATGCGGTCAATCCTTCCTGAGCGCTGAATCATCCGGGTCGGATTCCAGTGCAGGTCATAGTTGATGACAAATTGGGCAGACTGGAGGTTCATTCCTTCTGACAAGACATCCGTGCTCATAAGAACCTGAACGTCTCCCTCCATGAACTTCTTCACGATCTCCTCCCGTTTTGGCGGTGGCATCCGGCCCGAGATTTTCTCTATCCGCAGTCTCCTAAACTTTTCAGATTCAGCCACTTGCTCAAAGATGTAATCCAGAGTATCGGCATAGTAGGTAAAGACGACAACTTGGCCGTTGGAGACAAGCTCCGAAAGTCTATCCTCAAGTTCCAGCAGTTTGGCGTCCTCCTCCGGCGTTATGCCTGAAATTCTTCCCAAAATCTCATCCAGGAGGGAAATATCGTTGTCGATGTCCTCCAAGAGTTTGTCCGTCTGGTAGTCTTCTTTTCGAAAGTCCTCAAGTTCTTCTTCAAGGTCCTCCGGCAATTCCTCGCCCAAATTGACTACATACTTCCTGAAAGCCTGCTTGGTCAAGAATTTACCCTCAGCGAGATACTCTTTGAGGCGTCTTAAGAACTCCAGATGGTAACGGATGCTTTTCCGGAAAGCGTGGATACTGCTCTCAAGTCTTTTGAGAAGAATGGTTCGGAATATCCCCTCCAAGGCGATCATTCTTCCCAGAGCAAGCTGCTCCTCTGGGCTTAACTTCTCCACCTTCTTGTACTCCAGAATGCGGTAGTAAGCCATTCTCAGTTTATCGGTCAGAATATCCGAAATTAGGCGATACATCCCCCGATAGCTAGCATCTAACTGGTAATTTACGTTTTCCAGCACCCTCTCCGGAAAGACGATCCTTTCCCCCTCAATCTCGGCATCGGGATAGTTTCTCTTGATGTAATCCCTAGTCCTTCTGATGGAAATCTCGTTGAGTAAATCCGCCAAAAGGGTAGAGTCCCCTCTTTTGTCCACTTCCTTAAAGAATCGGAGAAGATCGGAAATTCCGTCTTTGGTAAAGGCTCTTTTGTCCAGAAGAACCAGAAGCATTATTTGCCAGTAGAGATCCCAAAGCGTGTTGTTGATAGGCGTAGCTGTCAGGAACACAATATAAGGTCTTCCCCCATTTCTCTCCTCGATTGCTTCCAAGAGACGGAAGAAGTTCTCCCACCGGTTGGAAAGGGGATTTCGGAAATTGTGACTTTCGTCAACAACCACAAGGGAGACGTCGGCAAGATCTCCGCCAACTGCATTCTTTGCTTTCTCCATAAAGTCAGCCATAGCCAGCTCTTCTTGCGAGAGAAGACTCTCGGCCAGGATAAGGTCTTTGATCTCATCTCTCCACATTCCCCTAAGTTGAGCAGGAATGACAACCAGAAACTTCCTACGGCGGTAAAACCCAAATTCCTCAATGATCCTCTTGGCAATCCAGGTTTTTCCCAGTCCGACGGAATCAGCAACCAGAACCCCTCTGTATTTGCGAAGTCTGGAAAAAGCTCTTTTGACCGCATCCTCCTGAAACTCGGCCAAATTAATTTTCGATTTGGGGAGATCCTCTCGAGCCTTCTCCACGGACAAAATGTCTTCAATGTCCTCTTTCTGAAGCTCATAAAGAGCCTTGATGAATATCTGATAGGGAGTGTATTCCTTGCTGCCAAAACGAGAGGCTTCCAGAAGTTCCAGCAACTCCTCTTTGAAATCTCTCGCCTCCACCCAGAACTTCTCGAACCATTCTTGCCGGGTATAACGAGCTTCAGGCTCCAGGCTTACTGAATTCAGTTCGGTGTTGTGGGTAAGCCCTGAGGGAGTAAAGTTGGAAGAGCCGATAACCACAAGATTATCGAAAATATAGGCTTTTCCATGAAGGAAGGTCTTGTCGTAAAGACGAACCTCCACATTTTCCTGCTGGACAAACTGAATAAAATCTTTGACCAGATTTTCATTTTCCCTGGAGAGATCGTACCCCTCCACCTCCTCCCTAAGCACTCTTAGAAGCTCCTCACCCAGAGTAGCGTCCGTTAGAATTTCAGGTGCTTTGCCCAGAAGCAAACGGAAACGTCTTACCTGGCCCAAATTATCTTTGACCATGGCGTATGCCTTGAGGCTGAAGAAGGCAGTAGTAATGTCCAGACGAGTCCCGGGCTGGACTGCCAGGACCTCATTGAGGAAGTCCTTTAAGGTGGTGTCGCTGTTGTCGATGATCTTTTTCGGGATGAGCATCTATGTCCCTTGCCCAGTGAAGCACTCCTAATTAGGACCCAAGCTTTGGTCACCCCAAAAACCTGCTGTCGCGTGGAATAGAGCTTATAAGTAACCTCTACAGAGATTTGGCGAGAAGACTGGGGTAGACGAGAACGGCAGTAGCACCGCCATTCCTAACTAGCCTTTTTGACAACCTTCACAATTTTGAAGGTTCCTCTTCCGGTTGGAACAAACTCATAGTTAAACTCTCTCAAAAACTCCGCGGCTTCCTGGCGTACTCTTGCAACCAGCTCTTCTTTGGTTAAACTTTTGGTCTCTTCGTAGTGTTTTTCTCTGATCTCATGAAGTTCCTTCATGAAGACGGGTTCTTTGTAACTCATTTCCTACCTCCCTTATAATTCCAGAGGGGCTACTATATCAATGGTTTTATAACCCTGTAGGGCATTTATTAAATTTGCTTGTAACCTTGTCTTTCTCTTCACCAAATGCTCAAAGTTCCAGCTCACAAGGATATCTATTCCATTAACACTGGCTATTGCTAAATGTAGTGCATCATCTCTATATTTCTCCGGAATAGTCAAACTTTTTACGTACTCATCTGCTAATTCCTCTGCCGCAGATGTCAAACCCAGCACTTCAAACCTTTCGATCAGAGCAAGCAAATGTCCTTTTCTTTGTGCATCTTGGGTTTTTCCTAGCTCTCGAACAGTTATCTCCGAAATGAAAACCTGATAATCACCTAGCTTCTTCCAGAAATCCTGCGTTTGAGCCTTTTTCTCAGGTTCTCTTTCATCGTAATAGGCACTAATAACAGATGTATCTAAGTATAATGATGGTCTCATCTCATTCTGAACGAAAATAGAGAAATATACTAGACAGATTGACTATGCAAGTTTTACCTATGGCTGTGCTCTCTATTCCAATCTATCATATGAACTATTTACAGGTCAATGTACTTGTTGAGTACTATGTTAAGCGTGGACATCCTCCAAATTATTGGTGTAGCTTGCCTATTTGTGCTTTGAAAAAGTTAGGCCTTCCATAAGAAGAGTTGTCTCCACCATGTGGAACATAGCGTAATGAGCATACCACACGGGAAGGCCACAGTGTCCATATTTGAAAAATTCGTAGCTTCTTTCCAAACGGCATACACTTCTCTCCTTAGAGATTTGCTCAAAATATAACTACACATGTGGGCATCGCGAGCAACCGGGCTATACCTGGCCAGCCCACACCCACCTACCATGCTCCCTATCATATCGAATTAGCCCAAACCGTGTAGAAATATCTCTGCCGTCTTGGTATGATCGTATTGCCTCATGATACGTTTGTCCAAAAACGTTCAGAAAGGTTCTACGACTATCTAAGACTTGGTCAATCTCATGAGAAGAATAGACAATTTTCGGTTTTGGGGACCAATCAAGCAGACACCTAGTTGAAAACAAATCCGCTTGTTCTCCTATAAAGTATTGCCCATGAGAAAATATGTTTCTTAGTGTTTTTGAATCATCGTTGCACAACTCGTTGTAGATAGCATCCAACCCAATCCTTGGTCCCGAAACTCTACACTTATTAAAGAGCTTACGCATCCCATCTATTTTTACACCCAGCACTTTGCCTTCGAATAATTTCCCATCATATCTTTCGCTCAATAATGTACGCAAGAGATTTCCAATAATCCCCCAGTAGAAATCTACTTCAAGCAGATGGCAATACATCAAAAGCTTGAGCTTCAGCCGTGTCTTGCTATCCAAGCCATGGAGGCTATATAGTCTCTCGCAGCCTCCACTGTCAGATATACTTCTTGAAACTCCCAATCAGGTATATAAGGTATGATGGAGGTAGGTCTATTGCCACGTCGTGCTTCTTCCCTGACCAATAATAGACTTAGAGGAAATTGCTCCTCCCACTGCTCTCTGGCAAGTCCGAATAGTTGACCAAACTCATCTTCACATCGTGTTTTGAAACCGCACATCCTTCATCTCTTACTCGGCAAACTCACCTTTTACTAATTCCAATTGAGCAATTATTTCACTGACTTCGGAAAGGTTTTGATGGGCCTTCTAGACATCTATGACATCCCAAAAAGTTAAAGCCTTTCGTGCTTTGTCATTCCAGATACCACCCTCCGTAGGGTGAACATGGGAGAGAAGTTCCGTAATCGAAGCAGGGCCAAGGCCCTTTACCCTTCGTAGAAAACCCTCATAACGTCTTTCAATCGGATCTTCACCCCAAAGAAGATCCGACAGTTTCTCTTTGATGGTGTCAAGGGTATTGTCCGCTAGAAGTTTTTGAACTAGATATTCCTTGTTTCCCCATAGCTGGCTCGCCCACAGACGTAAAATAATCTCACCCAGCTCAAACTCGGTTATGGATTGGAGGCGCTCTTTAGAAAGCGATTGATAAAATTTCGATCGTTCTTCCCGGTCTTTCATGTCTCTTTTGAAGTCTTCCGTCTTGGCATACTTATTAAACATCCGGATGTGCTCTCCATATTCAGTGCTCCTGCCCGACAAATAAGCCAGCACGCTTCCTCGCCACGACCTGGCCACTCTTTGACAACTCAAGCATCTTCTTGAAACTGGGGATGTCTTTTGGTTCCCGTACTCTTCCATTGAACTATATCACAAAATCGTAAATGCTTTCTGAGTTGAGTTTTTATCATTCCTATTTCTTAGAAACGGAAATTTCGACTCGCTTACTTATAATATGCCGCCAAATGGCAGCCTGACCTAAATAATTTCTAGGCTATAATTACGTTAAAGAGTGATATATCCCGTAAAGAGGTATAAACAATACCAACTGCGACGATGGACTATCCAAAAGTATATACGGTGAAGGAATTTGCCCAAATTTTTAATTTAGCGGGAACTCCCCGTCTGTAAGGGCGGGGATGAGAGCAATTTCCTGTGTCTTCCTTCTGAAAGTATGTCGAGATGCAAGGTAAGGAAGACACAGGACAAGCGGAGCTTGAAATTTAGTTAAGTACCACGCCTGTAAGGGCGTGGGCATCTACGGTGTCTCCGGAAGCAGTCAGAAACCTGATCCGCAAGGGGGAGCTTCCTGCTATTCGCGTTGGTAAACAGTACCGCATTCCTCAAAAGGTGTTGGACTGGTACCTGGCTCAGGCTGAACTTCCTGAGGCCATGGGTTTTGGCATGTGGAGTAAAGGTCCGGTGGATAGCCTTTCCTACATCAACTCTGTTAGGGAGGAGGACCAACAGAGCCCTCAGGAGTTCTTGGATGAGCTGTCAAGAGAGGAAGAGGAGTGATCTCCCCTCCCCGCCCCATTATCATTGACAGCGATATCCTCATCGACATTTCATCAGGGAGATCACTCTCATATCCCCTCTTGAACTTAAATCATACTAACATTTCTCCTGGCTGACTATCTCACTGAGCCGGTCCAGCTCGCAAAGGTTGAAACTTTGATAGTTGGCAAAAATGGCGTT
Source organism: Candidatus Hakubella thermalkaliphila (assembly GCF_013281975.1). Taxonomy (GTDB): domain Bacteria; phylum Actinomycetota; class Humimicrobiia; order Hakubellales; family Hakubellaceae; genus Hakubella; species Hakubella thermalkaliphila. The sequence continues at coordinate 15,995 of NZ_BLRZ01000018.1, forward strand.
CCCGCTAAAAGGGACGGAATTCAACATTTGGCCCTATCCGGCCAATCTAAATCGTATGACACAAGCTAAAGCCCCCGGTCGGTGGGACCGGGGGCTTTCCTGAGTCTTTTCCCAATGGCTTCTTAGTCCACGACAACCTTCTAGTACATGGGTGGTCCTCCGCCACCGGGCATCGGATGCTCAGGCTTCTCCGGTTTCTCGGCTACCAGCACCTCGGTGGTAAGGAGGAGGGAGGCAATACTGGCCGCGTTCTGAAGACCAGATCTGGTCACTTTGGCCGGATCTATAATTCCTGCCTCGACCATGTTGGTATATTTTCCAGTCATGGCATCGAGACCTTCGCCGTTGGGCATAGCTTTGACCTTTTCCACTACTACAGAACCCTCAAAACCAGCATTGTTAGCTATCCACTTCAAGGGCTCCTCCAGAGCCTTCTTGACGATCTCCACACCTGTCCTGACATCTCCCTGGTACCTGGTCTCGTCGACCATGGGGATGGCATTCACCAAAACAACGCCGCCGCCAGGCACTATGCCTTCCTCCACAGCAGCTTTGGTAGCGGACAGGGCATCCTCAATGCGGTGCTTTTTCTCTTTTAGCTCCGTCTCAGTGGCAGCTCCAACCTTTATCACTGCTACCCCGCCGGCCAGCTTGGCCAGACGCTCCTGCAGCTTCTCCCGGTCGAAGTCGGAGTCCGATTGCTCGATCTCGGTCTTGATTTGCTTAATCCTTCCCTTGATCTTCTCGGACTCACCTCGACCTTCGACTATGGTGGTATTCTCCTTAGTCACCTTGACCTGACGGGCTGAGCCCAGCATGTCCAGGGTAACATTATTCAGCTTGATACCCAACTCCTCGCTGATGACGGTACCACCCGTGACAATGGCAATATCCTCCAGCATGGCTTTTCTTCTATCACCGAAGCCAGGGGCTTTAACAGCTACGCTGACAAAGGTACCCCTCAGCTTGTTAACCACCAGGGTGGCCAGAGCTTCTCCTTCTACATCTTCGGCGATGATCAGCAGAGGTTTGCCAGCCTGAATCACTTTTTCCAGGACCGGAAGCAGATCTGCTACCGCGGCTATCTTCTGGTTGGCGATGAGGATGTAGGGCCCTTCCAGGATAGCTTCCATTCTTTCAGGATCAGTGACCATGTAGGGAGAGAGGTATCCTTTGTCAAACTGGAGACCTTCTACCATTTCGATCTGCATGCCGAAGGTCTGAGATTCCTCCACGGTGATTACGCCATCCTTGCCCACCTTTTCCATGGCCTCGGCGATCTTGTCCCCGATTTCGCTGTCATTGGCAGAAATGGCCGCCACCTCTGCGATCTTTTTCTTGTCGGTGGCAATCGGCGAACTCATTTTGCCGATCTGCTCCACCACCATATTGACACCCTCTTCGATTCCCTTTTTCAGGAGCATGGGATTGGCACCAGCAGCTACGTTTTTAAGGCCTTCTCTGACGATAGCCTGAGCTAGCAGAGTAGCTGTGGTGGTACCATCTCCTGCTATGTCGTTGGTCTTGGTAGCCACTTCCTTCACCAGTTGGGCACCCATGTTCTCCCAAATGTCCTCTACCTCGATGTCTCTGGCAATCGTGACGCCATCGTTGGTGATGGTAGGGGAGCCGAACTTTTTGTCCAGAACTACATTTCTACCCTTTGGACCAAGGGTTATCTTCACCGCGTCAGCTAGCTTGTTGACTCCCTTTTCCAGGGATCTTCGAGCCTCCTCGCTAAACTTAAGTTCTTTTGCCATAAATTTCCCTCCTTTTCAATAATTTATCTGCTGACAATAGCCAGTATGTCGCTCTCTCTGAGGATCAAATGCTCGACTCCTTCAACCTTAACCTCAGTGCCGCCATATTTGGAGTAGATGACCTTGTCCCCGACTTTGACTTCCAGAGGAATCCTTTTACCCTCTTCGTACTTGCCGGGTCCCACGGCGATTACTTCCCCTTCCTGAGGTTTTTCCTTGGCAGTGTCCGGGAGAACTATCCCGCTTTTGGTTACCTCCTCGCTCTCGCTTGGCTTGACTACCACCCTATCTGCCAAAGGCTGTAACTTCATTCCACATCCCTCCTGTTCTAAGATTGTTCCACTTAGCACTCTCACCATGAGAGTGCTAGAAAGATATTAGAATATTTAAACCTTATCGTCAAGAGGGGCTGGAAGATTTTTTGGTAGAAAGTGGCCCATCATGGTAAATTAGATTTTCCTGCCCTCTATGGGATGACCGTAACTCCCAATAGAAAGTGCTCTAGCCCGGCCGGAGGCCTGGTTACAGACCTGTTTTGCCTGAAAGAAGTTTCTCGACTCTTCCAAGTCATAAAGCGCTCTATATTGGCATATCTGCGCTTTTGTTAAAATATCAAAAGTTAAACTTGGAACGTAGAGAAACGGTTTTCCACAGCATTTTCCCCAGAAGCCAGGCGATCTGACCAGATTCTTCACAGCTTTATCCACATTATCCACAGAAACAACGTCATCTCCGGCCAATATTGGTTTACATAATGTTCTTATCTCGAGCGCTTCTGAGGAATTCGGAGAGTAGAAAAGACATCGAGACTCATATCTCTCTGCCGTTGCCCCTGCTCTTGGGTCTCCTCAGCCAGGTCGAAAGCCCGACAAGCTATCATGGCGGCATTATCAGTACAGTAGGGTAACCCGGGGCAGAAGAAGGTCATACTCTGGGCTTCGGTAGCTCTTTTCATCTCCGACCTGAGAAGAGAATTAGCGGCCACGCCTCCGGCCAGAGCAATCCGGCTAAGGCCATACTCCTGGGCTGCAGCCATACTTTTAGCTACCAGGACATCCACCATAGCCTTTAAAAAGCTGGCTATCAGATCCCTGACCTTATCTTCTTTCCTTAGATTGGGATCATCCCTTACTTTGTAGATCAGAGCTGTCTTCAGACCGCTGAAGCTGAAATTGAAGTCACCGCTGTCCATCATGGGGCGAGGAAAGGCGAAAGTTTGGGGATCCCCCTCCTGAGAGAGACGATCTATGATAGGGCCGCCGGGATACCCCAGGCCGAGATATCGAGCTACCTTATCCAGGACTTCCCCAGCAGCATCGTCCAGGGTCCAGCCCACATATTCTACCTTCTTATCGTCTTCCACGATCATCAGGCTGGTGTGACCGCCGGATACAACCAAACCAAGCAGGGGAAATTTCAGAGTGGGATTTTCCAGAAAATTGGCATAGAGATGTCCCTCAATGTGATTGACCCCCATCAAAGGAAGATCCAGAGAAAGAGCTATGGCCCTGGCAGCAGAGAGGCCCACCAGAAGCGCGCCTACCAGACCAGGGCCTATGGTAACAGCTACGGTATCTATATCCTCGTAGGCACACCCAGCTTGCTCCAAAGCCTCTTTTATGACCGGGTTTATGGCCTCTACGTGTCGACGGGAGGCAATTTCCGGAACAACTCCGCCATATTTGGCATGCAGCTTAACCTGAGAGGCTACAATGTTGGAAAGAACCTCCGTTTTATCCCTGACCACAGCCGCGGCTGTCTCATCGCAGGATGTTTCTATGCCCAGAATGATCTTAACTTTGCCTCTCAAGATTTCTCTCCATCAAATATTTCTCATTTTTCTCAATTATCTCCCTTAACTTTCCAGCAGTGATATATCCGGTGGACATAACCAGAGCATCCTCCCGGTTGTCCACATAATAGCGGCGTCTGACTCCCCCCGGGTGAAATTCGAACTGCCGGTAAAGTTCCTGAGCGATGAGGTTGGACTTCCGCACTTCCAGCGAGATGATATCAACTCCCGCTTCTAGAGCCTTTCTGAAAATTGTGAGTATCATTCTTGTGCCCAAACCCTTCCTCCGATGTTCTGCTTTCACCGCTAGATTAGTAATGTATCCTTCCGAGCCCACTACAACCAAACCGGTGTAGCCAATGACCACATCACCGATCTTGGCCACAAAATAGTGGCAGTAATGGTTCCGAATCTCGAACTGGAACTGCCGCCTGGTCCAGGGCGTAGGGAAAATCTCTTTCTCGATCTGGGTTACTTGATCCAGATCTCCATCCTGCATGGGCAGTATGGTTACTTCATCCATATCTCTCACCAGCTTACCGGTTGACGCACATAAAGAGGAAGAAGTCCCAGGGGATCATCCAGTTGTTTCTGGAGATAACGTCGATAGCCCTTCTGGTTGGCTATCCTGGCAGAGGGGAAGATAGCTCCATCCTCTATGGTTATCCTGTCTGAGATATCCGATAGGCCAGCCTGCATAAATTCCCGGTACCTTACGGCTCCGCTTCCACAGAGAATTATCTTACCCTTCAGAGAAGAAAGAAAGTCCACCAGTCCCTGAGGAGGAAGAGCCATATTCTGGGTCACAGGAATCAACTCTCCATCCCTCTCCTCAAAAACGGAGAAGTAGACCTCTCCTCTTCGGGCATCGATCACCGGGCAGATCAAGCGATCCTTATCTTCTACCTGAGAAGCTAAGATCTCTAGTGAAGTCAGGCCCACAAGAGGTATACCTAAGACAATAGCCATGGTCTTCTGGGCTACCACTCCTACTCTGGTCCCGGTGAACATACCTGGGCCAATGTCTACCACTAAAAGCCCTATGTCTCCCATCTCCAGATGCCACTTCTTGAGAAGATGGTCCAGTTGAGGAAAGAGAAGCTCGGCATGAGATTGGGAACAGTCCAGCTCCACTGCATCGATGAGTTGTAAATCCTCAGAGAGAGCTATAGAGAGCAGTTCGGTGGTGGTGTCCACGCCTAAAATGTACAATTTGTCGCCCACTCCTTTAGTCTTTTTTGCCACCCCTGGCCGAAAGGGCGGAATAAAATCTCCCTCCCCCCTCCGTCTCCGAAGGTAATTTCTACTTGAATGTATTCCGGGGGAAGATAGCCAAAAACCTTCTCCCCCCACTCAATAGCAGTCACCCCATCCCCAAAAAAGTACTCCTCCAGTCCCAGATCCTCCATGCTGGTCCAAGGGTCGTCCAGCCGGTAGAGATCGATATGGTAGAGAGGCACAGTTCCCCGGTACTCGTGTACCAAAGTAAAGCTGGGACTGGTAACCAGTTCTTCCACGCCCATGCCCTCTGCCAGACCCTTGACAAAACAGGTCTTGCCCACGCCCAGCTCACCTTTGAGACTCACCACATCGCCCGGCCGCAAGGTGGAGGCGAACTTACAGGCTATCTCTGTGGTCCTTTCTTCGGAGTTAGATTTTAGATGCAGATAAGTGTAAGGTCTCAAGTCAGGAAGCTATTAGGAAAACGATATTAAGCGATCCAGGGGCGTACCAAGAGAACCCGGTTTCTCTATCCTGGTACATTTTACTTTACAAAACCGGGCTCCTGTCCCGACTTCACCTTGACCTATTGGCCAACGCTGAAAAGTCCTACCCTTACCAAAACCCAAGTTGCTCGGCGACTTCATCTCCTCCTTCAGGTAACTCCTCGACTGCTTCCTCCTGAGTATGTTCCAGGACCTGCTTGATGGCCTGGAAGTCAGCCTCCAAGAGAGGAAGGTTAGCTCGGGTGTAAAGAGCTGCCGCGGGATGAAATATGGGGATGAGAGTCCGACCGTTGAGTTTGAAGATCTTACCCCGGACTTTGGATATAGATACCTCCCGACCCAAGATAAGGTTGGTGGAGAAGCGGCCCAGGGTACAAATTACCGGGGGATTGATAATTTCAATCTGTCGATAGAGATAACCCTTACAGGTTTCTATCTCCTGGGACAGGGGATCGCGGTTCTCGGGAGGCCTGCATTTTAGCACGTTGCCTATGAATACCCCTTCTCTCTTTAACCCTATAGAGGAAAGAAGGCTGTCCAAAAGCTGCCCCGCGGCTCCCACAAAAGGCTTGCCCTGCTTATCTTCATGATAGCCGGGAGCCTCACCGATGAACATAACTCTGGCCCTCTGGCTTCCTGACCCAAAGACCAGATTGGTCCTGGTTTTCCAGAGAGGGCACTTTCGACAGTCTTTGATCTCCTGGTAGAATTCCCCTAGCTCAGCCCAGTCCTCCAAGAATTCCTACCTCACACAGGTGGCACAACTGGTAGCGGCACAGCCAGAGCAGGCTGAAGCACCGCTGTAGGCTCCGGACTCCCCAACTTCAGTCTCTCTACTGCCCAAGACCCCAAAGACGGAGAAAGCTCTTTCCACCGAGCTAGAGCCACATCCAGGACATACCATATCCTCAACCCTGGTACCAAGTCCCACTAGTTCCTCGAACTTATTCTGACACTTCTTACATCTATATTCGTAAATTGGCATTCCCCAATTCCTCTCTTATGTTTTCTCTATTTTACGGGGAGCCCTGGATTTATTCAAGGTGGCTTCAACGGACGTCTAAATGCCAATCCTACGTCAGTTGGCTCTTCTCTGGATATTAAGATCAGATACCACTGACCAGCGCATTTCCTATGTCTTGCACGAGGGTAGGAGATAAATGGTCCGCTTCCTAATACACTTTACCACATGTATTATATTAAGAGTGAGATCATTAACGAAGCCAAAGATGACTTAAGAAAAATGGAGGGAAGGGAAAAATGATCACCAAAGCGGTACGCGTTCCGTAAGAGGAAGATAACGTTCTCAAAAAGATCAGCAAAGAGGAGCATATCTCAAAATCCTCCCTCATGAAAAAGATGTACGCCGAATCTTTGAAAAACCGGAGTGAGATATTTGGCGATAGCTCCCTGATGGAGGAGATGAGGAGGAACAGACGTGATTAAGGGTTTTAAGATCGGCCATTATACCGACCAGAAAGCACTCACCGGATGTACCGTGATCCTGTGTCCGGAGGGCGCAGTATGTGGGGTCGATGTCAGAGGCGGGGCTCCGGGCACCCGAGAAACAGATCTTCTCTCCCCCACCTGCATGGTGGAAAAAGTCCATGCCCTGGTTCTCTCCGGAGGCAGTGCCTTTGGCCTGGCTGCTGCCGATGGGGTAATGAGATACCTGGAGGAGAAGGGAATCGGCTTCGACACCAGGTATGCCCGAGTACCTATCGTACCGGCAGCCATCCTCTTTGACCTTAATGTAGGAGACCCCAAAGTAAGACCGGGACCTCAGGAGGGCTATGAGGCCTGCCGCAATGCCAGCTCGGATGAAAAGACTGGCAGTGTGGGGGCCGGGACTGGAGCTACCGTGGGAAAGATCCTGGGCCCTGCATCCATGATGAAAGCAGGGTTGGGTGCCCACAAGATGGTCCTGGCTGGACAAGTAGAGGTAGAGGCCCTGGTGGCCGTAAATGCTTTTGGCGATGTCATCGATAGAGATGGAAGTATTCTGGCCGGCGCCTATGATGCGAAAACTGGCTTCCTGAATACTACCTCTTTCATCATGGGCCACCCTGTACCTCCTGCCTCTCAGATGGAGAACACCACCCTGGGTGTGGTTATGACCAATGTGAAGCTCAACAAAAGCCAGGCTACCAAAGTGGCCCAGATGGCTCAGGAAGGACTGGCCACAGCTATCCCGCCGGTTCATCATCAGTACGGTGGGGACCACATCTTTGTCT